>JAILBD010000022.1 GCA_024681275.1 Erysipelotrichaceae bacterium | reverse complement strand
GGTGACAATGGAGAAGTGGTCACACCTGGTCCCATCTCGAACCCAGAAGTTAAGCACTTCATCGGCGAGCATAGCTATGTGCATGCATAGTGAATCGAGCACGTTGCCGGTTAAAGACCTCTACGATGTAGAGGTTTTTTTATGTATGAAAATGAGTTACAATATAAAGGCTATGATCACAAAAAACGAAAAAGAGACGATCCAACTTGGATATAAACTCGGATCCCTGCTCGAGAAGGGAATGACAGTTGCATTAAAAGGAGACCTGGCCGGAGGCAAGACCACTTTTACCAAAGGCATAGGCCAGGCACTTCAGATCAGACAGGTCATCAATTCTCCGACGTTTACGATCCTTAAGATCTATAAAGGAGAACAGACGCTCTATCATATCGACGCCTATCGTCTGGAGAACAACTCTTATGATCTTGGCATCTCCGAATATGAAGATGAGGGCATAACGGTGGTCGAGTGGCCTGAATACTATAAAGATTTCCTGCCGGATGAATATCTCGAGGTGACCTTCAGATATATCGATGATGATCACCGTGAGATCGATTTTAGCGGCCATGGTGAAAAATATGAAAAGATCGCTGAGGTGATGAAATGCTGACATTATGCATCGATACAGCTTACAAGTATCTGACCTGTGCTCTGATAAGAGATGATCAGATCATTTCTTCTTATTCAAAAGAGTGTTTCAAGAAACAGTCGGAAGAAGTATTCAACGCTTTGAAAGAAGTCTTCGAAGGAGCGGGCGTTGAGCGCAAGGCGATCGATTCCATCTGTATCACGGAGGGTCCCGGATCTTACACTGGCGTTCGTATCGGCATGACGATCGCCAAGGTGATCGGCGAGACGATCCCTGTGGATGTCTACAAGATCTCGACATTGAGACTTTACGCCGCCGACAGGGAAAACTGCATGGTCGTCATGGATGCCAGAGCATCCCGCGTCTACTGTGGTGTCTATGACAGGGATCTGATCGTCATGGATGATCAGGCGCTCGAGATCAGAGATGTCGATGTGAAAGACTATCTGGTAGTCGGAGATGGAAGCCTCGTTGGAAAAAACAATGACTATGGAGATATCGCTGAAGCTTTTCTTAAGACGAAACATCTATGGGAAAAAGTTGAGAACATCTCTTATCTTGTTCCGAAATATCTGAAAGAAAGCGAGAGTTACTACAGATGATCGAACTGATGAAAGAAAAAGATCTGGAACAGGTCACCGAGATCGAAAATGGCAGTTTCAGCAAGCCCTGGAGCCGTATGTATTTTCTCAATGAGATCGCAAACAATGATCTGAGTGAACTTTATGTCGATGTGATCGACGGGGAAGTCGTCGCATATGCGGACCTCTGGTATATGTTCGAGAACTGTGATCTGACCAAGATCGCTGTCAAGGAAAAATACAGACACAAGGGTTATGGATATAAGATGCTCAAGCACCTGACAGCTGTCGCCAAAAGAAAAGGCTGCGAGTTCATGCATCTGGAGGTCAATGTAAATAATAAGGAAGCCTATGATCTCTATGACCGTTTTGGTTTTGAGATCGTCCGCACCAGGAAGAGATACTACGAGAACGGTGATGATGCCTATGACATGATCAAGGGCCTCATCGACGGGAAAGAAGCGAGAAAAGTCCTGGCGATCGAATCGAGCTGTGATGAGACAGCTTGTGCGATCATGGATGAAGACTTGAATGTGTTGAGTTCTGTCGTCACATCACAGATCGATGTTCATGCGCGTTTTGGCGGAGTCATTCCGGAAGTCGCTTCCAGGATGCATGTCGAGCAGATCTCTACGATCGTCGATTCCGCGATCAAAGAAGCCGGTATCAGTGTCGATGATGTCGATGCCATCGCCTATACGATAGGACCTGGTCTGATAGGCTCTTTGCATGTAGGCGCTATCGCAGCCAAATCGCTGGCATTTTTCTACGAAAAACCGCTGATCGGTGTCCATCATCTCAAAGGCCATATCTTCATCAATGAACTGATCAAGCCATTGCAGTATCCGATGATGGCTCTGGTCGTTTCCGGAGGCCATACGGAACTCGTCTATATTGAAAACGATCAGTCGTTCAGGATCATCGGCACAACACTTGATGATGCGGTAGGTGAGGCTTATGACAAGGTGGCGAGGGTGATGCATGAAGCGTATCCGGGCGGTCCGGTCATTGATAGGCTCGCTAAGGATGGCCAGGCGCACTATCAGCTTCCTACTCCGAAAGTGGAAGGCTATGATTTCTCGTTCTCCGGTCTGAAGAATGCAGTGCTGCAGCTTGTAAAGAAAGAAGAGGCAGCCGGCAATGAGATCGATAAGAATGATCTTGCTTATGCTTTCCAGGAAGTCGCTTTGAACTCGCTGATCAGAAAGACGAAACTTGCGTTGAAAGAATATCCGTGCAAGACGCTTGTCCTGGCCGGAGGCGTTGCAGCCAATTCCAGGCTCAGGGAACTCGCCAGCAATGAATTCAGGGATATCGATCTGATCCTTCCGCCTTTGAAGTATTGCACAGATAATGCACTGATGATCGCGTGCGCCGCTTTGCATGAACTGAAGGCAGGGAGATTCGTGTCGTTTGATGCTTCGAGTCAGCCTTCTATGTCGATAGAAGATTAGTTAAATACGATAAATAATTCACAAATACGCGAATTATATTATAATTTTATTGTTATGGCAGAGATTTCAAAAGCTACATTGAAAAGATACCCAGTCTATCTGAAGGCTTTGCGTAAACTATCGCAGAACGGTGTCAGAAAGATCAAATCTGCGGAATTGTCGGAATATGTGGATATCAAAGCCACGACGATCCGTCATGATTTTTCTTTGATCGGACAGCTGGGAAGACAGGGTTACGGCTATGATGTCGAAGAGCTCATCAGTATCTTTGCGAAGGAGCTCGGTGAAGACTACGATGAGGATATGATCCTGATCGGTGTCGGCAGACTTGGTAAAGCCATCCTGAATTATAACAACTGGAATCATGTAGCCGGTGAGATCGTCTGTGCATTCGATCTGAAACCGCAGGTCAGGAACAATGAAGATAAGGTCAATGTACCTGTCTATCACATATCTGAACTCGCGGAAAAGATCCCTAAAGGCTGTGAGATCGCGATCCTGTGTATCCCTTCGGGAGCTCAGGAGATCGTCGACGAATTGCACAGGCTCGGAGTCAAGGGGATCGTCAACTTTACCAGAGAACATTTTGTCCTGCCGGAAGGCATGATCAAATCCGATGTCGATGTCGTTTCGACGATCGAGGAACTGGTTTTTGAAGTCAATTCACTGAACAAATAAGGGGGAATACTATGGATCTGTATTTTGCAAGAGAATTATACGAAATGGCTGCAAACGGCACTGATATGGAGCTGGATCAGCTGGAGTATGTATCTGTTGAGGGCTGGGTGAGGACGAACCGCGATAACGGCCAGGTCGGTTTCATCGAGCTCAATGATGGGACTTATTTCAGGAACATCCAGATCGTCTACGGTCCGGAACTGGAGAACCATTCAGAGGTCTCACACCTTTTGACGGGTTCTTCGATCTATGTCATCGGCAAGTTCATCGCAACTCCTGAAAACAAGCAGCCGTTTGAAATCAGAGCGACTTCGATACAGATCGAAGGGGAATCTGCGGAATCATACCCTCTGCAGAAAAAGAGGCATTCTTTTGAATTCCTAAGAGAGATCCCGCATCTTCGCCCGAGGACCAACACTTTCATGGCGGTCTTCCGCATCCGTTCCGCTTTGGCTATGGCGATCCACGAGTTCTTCCAGAATCAGGGATTCGTCTATGTCCATACACCGATCATCACCGGAAATGATGCCGAAGGCGCCGGTGAAGTCTTCACTGTTACGACCAGAGATGACGCCAAGTATGAAGAAGACTTTTTCGGAAAACATGCTTCTTTGACTGTTTCCGGTCAGCTTCATGTCGAAGCTTTCGCTATGGCTTTCAGAGATGTCTACACTTTCGGTCCGACTTTCCGTTCGGAAAACTCCAATACGAAGACACATGCATCCGAGTTCTGGATGATCGAACCGGAGATCGCTTTTGCCGATCTGGAAGATGATATGCAGCTGATCGAGGACATGGTCAAATACTGCATCGAATACGTCAGAAGAGAATGTCCGCAGGAAATGAATTTCTTCAATTCCATGATCGACAAGACGCTGCTGGAGAGACTGGAACATGTCTACAATTCCAATTTCAGAAGGATGCCTTACACGGAGGCGATCGACATCCTGCTCAAGGCACCGGTCAAATTCGAGAACAAAGTGTCCTGGGGCATGGACCTCAACACTGAACATGAACGCTATCTCTGCGAACAGGTCGTCAAGGGCCCTGTCTTCCTGACAGATTATCCGAAAGACATCAAGGCTTTCTATATGCGTTTGAACGATGATGGCAAGACCGTCGCAGCCTGCGACCTTCTGGTCCCTCATGTCGGAGAACTGGTCGGCGGATCACAGCGTGAAGAACGGATCGATCTGCTTGAACAGCGCATGGATGAACTCGGAATGGATAAAGACGGCTACCAGTGGTATCTCGATCTGAGAAGATACGGCGGCTGCAAACATGCCGGTTTCGGTCTCGGCTTTGAGAGGATGGTCATGTATCTGACGGGTATGGAAAACATCAGAGATGTATTGCCTTATCCGCGTACACCAAAGAATCTTATCTATTAATAATGATCGTACAGATTAGTGACGGCACCGTCTTTTTCGGTGTCAACGATGTATTTGAACATATCGACTTTACCGTGAACGAGAACGAAAGGATCGCTCTGGTGGGCCGCAACGGGAGTGGCAAGACCACTCTTTTAAAAGTTCTGACGGGTGAGTGTGAACTCTCTTCCGGTCAGCTGATCAAGGCGAACAAGGCTTCGATCTCGTATCTGAAACAGAATGCGCTCATCTCTTCGACACAGACGGTGCGGGAGGTCTTTGATGATGTCTTCCATGAGGTCAAGGATATAGAAAAACAGATGGAAGAGGTCTCATTGATGCTGCAGAGCGATCAGAACGAGAAACTGATCGAGAAGTATTCCAGGCTGGAGGAAGAATACAAGTATCTGGGCGGCTATACTTATCAAAGCGAGATGGCTTCCGTGCTGGCCGGTTTCGGTTTCACGCAGGATGATCTGGATCGGAACGTCTCTTCATTCTCCGGGGGAGAAAAGACCAAGATCGCCTTTGCTTCGCTGCTGCTGGCAAAGCCGGATCTCCTTCTTCTTGATGAGCCGACCAATCACCTGGATCTTTCGACGATCGAATGGCTGGAGAATTATCTGGGAAAATACAAGAAGGCAATGGTCATCGTTTCACATGACAGGACTTTCCTCGATCGCAGTGTCAATGTCGTCTATGAACTGGAATACGGGGGGATCAAGCGATACGCCGGAAACTATTCCGGTTTCGTGGAACAGAAGAAGAACGATCTGATCAGGCAGGAAGCTGCCTACAGAAGGCAGCAAAAGGATATCAAGCGTCTGGAGGAACTCATCGAGAAGTTCCGCTACAAGAAAAACAAGGCGGCTTTCGCCCAATCCAAGATCAAGTATCTGGAGAGGATGGAGAGGATCGATGACCCGAAAAAGGCCGATACAAAAGCATTCAAGGCGAAATTCGTATGTGGTGTCAGGGGTGGCAAGTCTGTTTTGAGTATGGATCATTTCAAAGTCGGCTATGACAGGCCGTTGGCTGAACTGACACTTGAGATCAGAAGAGGAGACCGCATCTGCGTGATGGGCGATAACGGTACTGGAAAATCGACACTTCTCAAGTCGATCATCGGTGAAATACCGGCTTTAGGAGGCTATATGATGTTGGGCCATCAGATCGAGATCGGATATTTCGATCAGAACCTGGCGGATTTTCACAGCGGCAATACTGTTCTGGAGGAACTGTGGAACGACTATCCTGATCTGGATATGTTCAAGATCAGGTCAGTGCTCGGTGCTTTCCTGTTCACGGCGGATGAGGTGTTCAAGGAAGTCAATGTTCTTTCCGGCGGAGAGAAGGTCAGACTGTCTCTGGCTAAACTGATGATGAAAAAGGCCAATTTCCTGATCCTGGATGAGCCGACCAACCATCTGGATATCGTTTCAAAGGAAGCTTTAGAGAACGCTCTGAACGAGTTTGATGGAACGATACTCTTCGTTTCCCATGACCGTTATTTCATCAAGAAGATCGCAACTTCATGTCTGGTGATCGATACGGACAAGGTCACTTTCTATCCGGATGGATATAAAGACTATATCGACGCGAAGGTCAAAGAGGATCTTCAGAAAGAGAAGGAAGTCAAGGAAGTCAAACCTCTCAAGGAGATCAAACAGAAGCCGAAATACAATCTGAAGAGGCTTGAGAATGAGATCTCGCTGATGGAGGATATCCTTGAGGATAAAAGGGCTCTTCGTTATGAACCTGAGTATTATCAGGATATGCAGAAGATGAAAGAGCTGGATGATGAGATCGATGAGATCCACAATCAGATCCACGCTCTTGAAGAGAAGTGGGAAGAAGCGATGCTTTACGAGGAAGAGAAGAATAAAGGAGGATGAACATTTGTTAGATCGATATCTTAAATCGAGGATCCCCGATGCAAAGAAACTGGTAGCGGATCTTCGCAGATACTATGATTATGTTTCCATTCTTGGAAGCAGCGTCAGGACCAAGAGGGTCTCTGTTTCAACGAGGATAAATTCCCTCGATGAAGTGGATAATGAGTGTGGTTTCGTCATCAAGGTCTATAAAGATGGACGCTATAGTGAATATTCCTGCAACGATATCAGAGATCTCAAGGCTGCGGCTGTAAGGAAGGCGGTCCGGCTTGACGAGGTCTATTCCAAAGATTTCTCAGTCAGGATGCTGGAAGAGAAGGAACACGTTGAGGATTTTCTCAGGGAGGATCCTTCAAAGCTGAGCAATGCTCAGATCATCGAGAAACTGAGTTCAGTCAAAGATCGTCTTCACGAAAAAGAATCGAGACTGATCAATGTCAACACTTCCTATGTGAAGCGTCAGACCTCCAAGATCTTCGTTTCTGACAAGAAATGTCTGACCCAGAAATACGACTGGATCAACGTCATGTTACTGTGTGTGGTCAGAGACGGCGACAATATCAAGTCAAATTATTCCGCCCAGGGCGAGGCGGATTCTGACACAGCTCTGGATAAGTTTGCAGTTGAAGCGGAAGATGTTCTGGATATTGCGGTGAGGATGCTGAAGGCTAGACCGGTCACTCCGGGCAAGTATACGATCATCACCGATCCTTCCATCTCCGGTCTGATCGCCCATGAAGCGTTCGGACATGGCGTTGAAATGGACATGTTTGTGAAGAACAGGGCCAAGGCCGTCGATTATGTCGGCAAATATGTCGCATCTGAGCTCGTCGATATGTTCGATGGCGCATCGAGCTGTCTGAGTGCCGCATCCTACTTCTTTGATGATGACGGCGTTGAGGCTCACAGTACCCAGATAATTAAGAAGGGCATCCTGCAGACAGGGATCTCCGATTCTCTGAGTGCCATGGAACTGGGAACGGAACCAACCGGAAACGGCAGGCGCCAGGATTATCAGCGCAAGGTCTATACCAGGATGACCAATACGTGGTTCGGTCCGGGCAAAGATAAATATGAGGACATGATCAGATCCGTCAAACACGGCTATCTGCTCTGTCAGACCAATAACGGCATGGAAGATCCGAAGAACTGGCAGATCCAGTGCACAGCTTCCTATGGCCTGGAGATCAAAGACGGTGTCTTCACCGGCGAGATGATCGCTCCGGTCGTCATTTCCGGTTATGTCATCGATCTGCTGAGTTCGATCTCTATGATCTCTGACGAAGTCACTGTTCATGGTTCGGGCATGTGCGGAAAGGGACACAAGGAGTGGGTCTATGTTTCTGATGGAGGACCATTCCTGAAAGCGGAGGCGAAACTGGGATGATGAAGAAGAATGAGATATTGGCTTGTCTGAAGGCCAATCAGAAAATAGATGCTTTCGAGTTGAGCATCGTCGATAAAGACTCCAGAGAGCTCTTCTATGTCCTCGACCATCTGGAGATAAACAGGGCTGTCAAGGTGCAGACCATTCAGATCAAGGTCTATGTTTCGGACAAAAAGGGGACTGGTTCTTCGACTGTCGTGGTGACGGCTGCCGATGATGCCAGATCTCTGGCAGCAAAACTGTCCAAAGCTCTAAGCAAGGCAAAAGCAGCAAAGAATCCTTATTATCCTCTGACCGAGAAGACGGAGAATCTGAAAGATGTGAACTCTGACAGAAAAGATCTCAACGAGATCGCCACCAAGGCGGCGAAAGCTGTGTTCAAAGCCGATGTCTAT
>JAILBD010000015.1 GCA_024681275.1 Erysipelotrichaceae bacterium | reverse complement strand
GTACACAAAGGATACTGAGCATAACGATAAATAATTTTTTCATAAGTATCTTCCTTTCAAGTAGATCTATAGAAACAGCTTAACTGTATCTACCAAAATAAAAGATGAGCTCTTCGATAATATCAAGCTCATCATTTCATACTCTTTTCAGCTCTCCATTATCGATCTATCAGCACGCGTGCATAATAATAACACCACGTAAACCGCGTAGTACCAATACATCGATAATGACGACCAGTTCATCAACGACAAAGGAGACTTTTTTGATAAATTGACATCGTTTCATGCAAGTGCCCCCTTTTCTATATGGATATAGTTTAACACACGGGAATCTCATGTCAACCGATTTTGTATTGAAATTTCAATATTTGTTATATTTTTTCATAACACTTTTGTAAATTTTTTCAATACTTTTGTGTTAGAATAATACGCATGAGCATATATCTACCCGAAGGATACAGATCCTCATTGGATCTTTATGAAACACAGTCATCGATCAGTTTCATCAAAAGAGTCTTTGAAGAAAAACTGACCAAAGCCCTCAATCTAAAAAGAGTGAGCGCTCCCCTTTTTGTGCTGAGAAGCTCAGGCCTCAACGATGATCTTGACGGAAAAGCTGAAGCCGTTCACTTTACAGCCCCTTTCATCAACAAAGAATGTGTCATCGTTCATTCTCTTGCCAAATGGAAGAGGATGGCCTTATATGATTACGATTTCTATGAAGGCAATGGCCTCTATACCGATATGAATGCGATCCGAAAGGATGAGAAGGTCGACAACCTTCACTCCATCTATGTGGATCAGTGGGACTGGGAAAAGGTCATCAGCAAGCAGCAAAGGAACATCGATTATCTCTATAAGACTGTTTCAGCGATCCATACTTGCATCCTCGAAACATTAGATGAGCTGAAGATCAAGCATCCTTCCATTGAGACTCAACTGGAAAAAGAACTGCATTTCTTTGATGCGCAGGAAGTCCTGGACATGTATCCGGATCTGAGCAGTAAGGAAAGAGAGAATGCTCTTCTGAGAAAGTACAAGTCCGTCTTCATCAAAGGGATCGGTCATAAACTGTCAAACGGAGAACCGCATGACGATCGGGCTGCCGACTATGACGACTGGGATCTCAACGGAGATCTGCTTTACTATAATAAACTGCTTGACTGTGCGTTCGAAGTCTCCAGCATGGGCATACGTGTCGATGAGGATTCCCTTATCAGACAGCTCAAACTCAAAGGCGAAGAATACAAGCTGCGCTATGTGTATCACAGCATGATCTTCCACAAAGAACTGCCTTACACCATAGGAGGCGGCATCGGTGAAAGCAGACTTTGCATGCTGCTGATGAACAAGGCTCATATCGGTGAGGTCCAGTCATCCATCTGGGATGAAGAGACATTGGCCCGCTGCAAGGAAAAAGAAGTCATCATATTATAAAAAACCAGATCATCCGATCTGGTTTTCATTTTGTTTTACTCGCCCTTTTCCAGAGCCAATGTTCTGGTCGTGATATTGCAGACCTCATCCGGACCGTAATATTGGATCGCACCCGGGTAAGTGTAGCAGGTCTCAAGAGCCCAGGTATCGCGATGTGCCTCAAAATACTTGAATGGCTTGCCATCGAGTTCGACCAGAGCCTTCCTGATGACCGGTTTGTCTTCGCCGTGTCTTCTTTCGATGTTCATCATCTTGGTGATAGGCATACCGCCGGCGACCCACTCCTCTGCCGGTCTGGACAGATTGGAGACCTTAGAGAGATATCCATTATAGCCATACTGTATCAGCATGAATGCGTTATAGCCCAAGGAGTAGCAGTAGTCTGCATCAAAATTCGATGGGAATGCGCATCTGCCCTCGTAACCAAAGAAGTGATGCAAAGCGGAGAATTTGCCCTTATATGTGCCGTTCTTCTTTCTTTCATCAAGGTTTGCCTTGACCAGAGCAGAGAACAGCTTTTCAGATTCGATCAAAGAGACCTGGACGTTTCCATGCGGATCTCTTTCCAGGAAGAGCTGCTGCTGCACAGTCTCTGGCAGACTTGCAAAGACAACGAAAGAATCCTTGCTTAGACCGTTCTCGATGAACGCATATTTGTCTTTCCAGCTTGCCAAAGCGTTGAATTCATCCGCTTTAGCACCTGCCAGCATCTCGTTGATCTCCTTGATCAGAACAGAGAATTCAGGAACGAATTCAACGACACCTTCAGGAATGATCGCCACACCGAAGTTCATGCCCTTGGCAGCCCTGCCGGCAACAGAATCTGCGATGTAATTGGCGATCTGAGCCAGAGACATCTTCTTTTCTGCGACTTCCTCGGAGATCAGACAGATGTTTGGCTGTGTTTCCAACGCGCATTCCAATGCGACATGGGAAGCGGAACGACCCATGACCTTGATGAAGTGCCAGTACTTCTTAGCTGAGTTGGCATCTCTTTCGATATTGCCGATGAGCTCTGAATAGGTCTTTGTCGCTGTATCGAAACCGAACGAACATTCGATATCCTCGTTTTTCAGATCGCCATCGATCGTCTTAGGGCAACCGATGACCTGGACACCTGTTTCATGAGCTGCAAAGTACTCGGCGAGTACCGCGGCATTCGTATTGGAATCATCACCGCCGATGATGACGATGGCAGTGATGCCATGTTTCTTGCAGACTTCAGCCGCAACAGCAAACTGTTCTTCCGTTTCAAGTTTCGTCCTT
>JAILBD010000087.1 GCA_024681275.1 Erysipelotrichaceae bacterium | reverse complement strand
ACGTATTGGGCAAATCAACGCCCGATCGAGCGGATCGAAAGATCCATTCAGAATTCATCATGTTATGGAGTGCGTCTTGATGAGGATGAAAAGCTGGTCGGTTTTGCAAGGGTGATCAGCGATTATGCCACAAATTATTATCTGTGCGACGTCATCATCGATCCGGTTTATCAGCACATGGGGCTGGGGACCGCGCTGCTGTCATATATAGAATCTTTGCCGGTGTATATCGATCTTCGCGGGATCCTGATAACAAGGGACGCACATGATCTGTATCGGAAATTCGGATTCGAAGTAGAGAATGACCGGGTCATGATCAAATAGCCGGATCGCTGAAAGAAAGATCTCAGGTTTTTAAGTGACCATGGATCTGAAGAAAAAAATAGGGAAACTGTATGGAACATAAAGAGATCAAGGGGAAAAAGGTCATCCTGCGTGAACAGAGAGAAGAGGATGCGGCTTACTTTTCATACTGGTTCAATCAGCCGCTAATCATGTTTCAGTGCGGTTTTACAGAACCGACAGATCTTGAAAAAGAACTGAAATACATCAATCAATATCATAGAGCTGAAGACTCCATATGGTTTACCATCACCGATGCAGATGGTTCGATCATTGGTGAAACAGGCTTGCTCAGAATGTTTCCTGCATGGCACTGCACCGATCTGACGATCATCATTCCGGACCCTGAAAAGCAGCATAAAGGGTATGGCACGGAAGCGATAAATCTCATGCTGGATATGGCTTTCAACGAATATGAAATGAATCGTGTCTCTATCGGAGTCGTCGGACTCAATACAGAGGCGCTGGACTTCTACAAAAAGATCGGATTCAAGCAGGAAGGTATCCAGGAACAGGGATATTACTACGAAGGTGAGTACAGCGATTTTGTCATGATGCGGATACTCAAAGAAGAATGGTGATCTTAACTTATTTATGTTTTGTTTTTAATAACAGTTGAATAAAACAGATCTATCTATGGCGAGAGTGAAACTGTGGTCTTGGTTTTGCAATAGATCTGTATGTGGGAGAGAACTTATGAAAGAAAAGTCCACTACAGCATTTAAGTTCATATTATTGTTGGTATCCTTTTTTCTTTTGTGTGCTTGTGGAAAGAAAGAAGAGGAGCCTAAAGTCAAGGTTTTGATCGTGCCGAAATTCGAGATCGGCGAGATGAGTGGTGATGAGGCCGGTGAAGCGCAGCTTTTCTATGAACACTACTGTGCGGGCTGTTTTTCTCTTCTGAAACATTAAATCAAAAAACTGGATTGGTTGGTAGAATATGTTCGCCTATGATTGTTTTGTAGGATACTATAATCATAAAGATAGACCTGTTTTTTAACATGAAGGATCTCATTTAGGGAAAAAAGAATGGAAGAGGAAATTCTGAAAAGCGATTTTTTTCAAAAGGAACTGGATCGCTATGGTCTGAAAGATGAAAGAGTCTCTCTGATCAGAGAAAAGGATGGAGTGATCGTTGCCAGAGTATGGATGAACAGGAAAACAGCCATCCTGAAATGTTTTGAGAATGCCGATTTCAGAAGAGAGATAGAGAATTATGATATCCTGCGTAACCTTGAGATCCCGACGATCAAAGTGTTTGGAAAAAGCGATCGTTCGATCCTGCTGGAAGACCTGACTGCTTCTGATGAATACCGACTGGGAGAGGAAGAAGATCTTCATGATCCGGAAGTGATCAAAGCGATCGCGGGATGGTATAAGATCCTGCACCAGAATGGCTGCAAATATGTTCAGGAACATGGAAATGGAATGTATGAGGAATGGGATCTTTTCACTTTGAAAAATATAAAGACTGTCAGTGAAAGATTCGGGTTACGTGAAAATGATGCTGTGAAGGATCTGCTGGCTTTCTATCCTTTACTGCGTGCAAAGCTTGATTGCATGCCAAGGACCCTTACTTACAACGACTTCTACTATACGAATCTTGCCGTCAGAAAAGACAAGTCTCAGGCTCTGATGTTTGATTTTAATCTTTTAGGGAAGGGCAGTTACATCAGTGATATCAACAATGTCACATACTGGTTCAATGAGAAGGAAAATGAGCTGTTTTATTCTGTTTATGGTGAAGCAGATGAGGAACTTGTCCTTCTTGATAGGATCTGCTCACCGATCATTTCCTTATATTCTGCTATGAAGCGGGATATCTTTCCGGATTGGGCGGCTGAGGAAATGAATGCACTGGAAGAGATCCCTTCACTTCTTTTAAAACTATTTGATGAAAGCTGAAAGATCGATGAACATAATAAAACTGGAACCGATGACAAGGCAGATCTGCCATGAGCTTTTCAAGGGTTGGAAGAATGATGCTTCCACTTTTATGGATCTGTCTTCTTTCGAAGAGTATTCGTATGATGAAAAAGCCGTTGATCGTTATTACGATCTGCGACAGGATCCTTCGCGTATCATGTTTGCGATCATGCTGAATGGAAGGCCGATCGGAGCACTCGACCTGAAAAAGATCGATCGTGAAAAGAAGGAATGCACGCTGAGCATCCACCTGCAGAATGATGATGTCAAAAACAAAGGCCATGGCACAGAAGCCGAACGTCTGGCGCTGAAGTATGCTTTTGAACAGCTGGGAATGGATGCTGTAAATGCCGACACGATCATGAAGAATGAGCGCAGCCAGCATGTTTTGGAGAAAATTGGCTTCCAGTTCATCAGGGAAGAGAATGGATTCCGATATTATCGTATTGAGAAAAAAGATCTGAAAATGATGGATAATAGAGACAGAAGATGCATTTTGTAGAAGCAAAAGGGATACTGACCGCCAATGGCGGACATAATGGAATGAACATATACCGGGGATGCAGCCACGGATGCATTTACTGTGACAGCAGAAGCAAGTG
>JAILBD010000014.1 GCA_024681275.1 Erysipelotrichaceae bacterium | reverse complement strand
GGAGGCGAGGCCGACTCTGATCATGGAGGATGCGCCATCCAGATCGATCTGCAGGTTCATGGCCGTATCGTAGCGGACATCGACATAGCCGTGCGGCGGCATGTTGCCCGACAGAAAGACGTAGGTCCCTGTCTGCTGTCCTGACGGAAGCTCTGTCGCTTCACTCAGCATCTCGTCGAAATCGATGGTGATGCTCTGGCCGTCTCCATTGAAGGACATCGTTCCATGTTCGGATACGAAGAGCCCGTCATGCGGATCAGGCAGCGGTGTGCCCGGGTCATATGGTCCGTTGATGTGCGGTCTGGTGCTTCCGTAGATATATACGCAGATCAAAGCGGGGATCAGGATCAGAAGCAGGAATATGAGTATTCTCTTGATTTTCATCGTTTCTCCTTTATGTGTGGGCTTGTTCTTGAATATTCATAGATGGAAGGACAGCCTTCCTATTATCAGGATAGCAGATATTGATGAAAGAAATATACAGACAGGCGGATCTTTGGCCGATATGTGAGCTGATATGACATTTTTGACGGGTCTTCTTTCATCAGACAGACTGTTTATTAAGCCCTTTGGATATGGCGATCTATTATATAATGTTACTTGAAAGAAGGTATCCTATGTCACAAGCATTAGATATAATCAAAGATCCCACTTTGACTTACAATCAGGAACTGATCGCTTTAGCCAAACTGGGTGAGAATTCCGATGATTCACTCGTTTATTCCGACGAGTACTACAAGGCTTTCAATGCCAGAGCCCTCTGTGATCTGGGCGAGGGCAAGATGCCGTATCGTCCGCGTTACATATGTCCGGATTATGAACTGCTGTTCAGAAAAGGCTGCGAGTTCCTGGAACTCGATCCGCCGAAAGATCTGCTGGAAGCTGTCAATGTCCTGGAGATCTTCTACAGGCACGTTCCGTCCATCACGACTTTCCCGGTCTATCTGGGCGATATCGACAAGCTGCTGGAGCCTTTCGTTCTGAAAGAAGACAGGGATTTTGCCAGGAAGGTACTGAGGCTTTTCCTGCTGCAGATCGACAAGGTGCTGACCGATTCTTTTGTGCACTGCGATATCGGTCCGGAAGATTCCGTTACCGGCAGGATCCTGCTGGAGCTGACGGAGGAGATGCAGCTGGCGATCCCGAACATCACTTTGAAGTATGACCCGGAAAGGACGTCCGATGATTTCGCTTTGGCTTGCATCCGCTGCATGCTGAAGACCGCGAAGCCGTCTTTTGCCAACCACAGGATGTTCGTGAAGGAGTGGGGCGAGGATTACGCGATCGCTTCCTGCTACAACGGGCTTAAGAAGGCCGGTGGCGGTTACACGCTTCCGAGAATGAGACTGTATGAGTGCTCGCTGACTGCAAAGGATGTCGATGATTTCCTGGAGAGGGAGCTTCCAAGATACATCGATCTGCAGCTGGAATACATGGACAAGAGAGTCAGGTTCATCGTCGAGGAGTCGTCTTTCTTCAAGGCGAATTTCCTGGCGAAAGAAGGTTTCGTGAAACAGGAGAATTTCACGGGCATGTTCGGTGTCGTCGGTCTGGCGGAATGTGTCAATCATCTTCTGGGCATCGAAGACAAGAAGAAGGGCTTCGGCATGAACAAGGAAGCGACTGAGCTGGGTCTGAGGATCATGGATGTCATCGACAAGAGAGTGGCGGAACATGTCGCTCCGTATTGCGAGGGCACAGATCATCATTACCGCCTGCATGCCCAGGTCGGCATCGATACCGATGGCATGGATGATTCACCGGGTACCCGCATCCCGATCTTCGCGGAGCCGACCATGCTGGAACAGCTGGAGGTCAACGAGAAGTTCCATCCTTACTTCCCGACCGGAACAGGCGATATCTTCAAGTTCGAAGAGACCTACGAGAAGACACCGGAGGCGATCCTGCCGATCATCAAGGGTTCTTTGAACAGGGGCCTGCGTTATTTTTCCGGCTACCTGGAGAACTGCGATGTCGTCAGAGTGACAGGCTATCTGGTCAAGAGATCCGAGATCGAGAAGCTCAGGGCAAAGAAGCAGTCCCTGAATAATGTCACAGTCTTCGGCAAGGGCGCCCAGGATGGTGCGCACGCTTTGGATCGAAGGGTACAGCGTCATGAAGACAGCTCCCGTTAACAAGATCATTCCTTTTTCCAATGTAGATGGTCCATCGAACAGGATGGCCATCTTTTTTCAGGGCTGTCAGTTCAACTGCCGTTTCTGCCACAATCCGGAAACGATCAACATGTGCATCAGCTGCGGCGACTGTGTGAAGACCTGTCCGGTGAATGCTCTGAGCATCCAGGACGGGAAGGTCGTCTGGGATAAGGAAAAATGTGTCGGCTGCGATACCTGCATCAGGACCTGCACCCATGATTCTTCTCCGAAGATCACATGGATGAGCGTCGATGAGGTCCTGAAGGAAGTGGAAAGGGTGTCCCCGTATATCCAGGGCATCACGCTGTCGGGCGGCGAATGCACCCTGAGAAGGGATTTCATCGTCGAGCTCTTTCCGCGGGTCAAGGCCATGGGTCTCACGACTCTGCTGGATTCTAACGGCTCTCTGGATTTTGAAAAGGATCCTGAGATCCTGGAGTGCTGCGACGGGGTCATGCTGGATGTGAAGGCTTACGACAGAACGTTTTCGGACTGGCTCATCCGCTATCCGAATGAGGTCGTTCTGAAGAACCTTGAATATCTTCTAAGCATCAACAAGCTGGAAGAGGTCAGGACCATCATCTTCCCGAACAGGGACAAGGAGAACACCGAGACGGTGACCTACGTGGCTGAAAGGATCAGGGACAGATGCCGTTACAAGATCATCCGCTACCGGCAGTTCGGCGTCAGGGACGGTGGCAGAGAGGTGCTGGGTGACGATACGACTGATGAGGATTATGCGCAGTCTTTCGTGGATCTGGCCAGGTCGCTGGGTGCCGGAAAGGCAATACTGGTATAAAAAAAGACCCGCCGGGTCTTTTTCTTAGCTCAGATCCCATTTCCGGTCCGCTTTGGAAAGCGTGAAGCCGGAAACATCCTCGAGATATTCGTAGAAGAGTGCTTTCAGTGGCTTGCCATCCATGATGACTTCCACTTCCTTGCAGCCGTAGAGGATGCCGACTTCTTCCAGTTCGTCGCATTCCTCTTTGGTCTTTTCATCGATCTCGTAGACTTCCCCGAGTATGACGGAACCTTCTTTGGCGACGGCTGCCGGATAGGCGTCGTCGGTGTCATAGAGGACGTAGCCGTTCAGGCTCGCTTCGCCCAGATAGCGGCTCTTTTCCAGATAGTGGTGATTGCTGCGGCCTTGCATCAGAGTTCCGTAAACGAATATCGTATAGTTCATAATCTCTTTCCTTCTTTGTCTATATTGTATAGGAAGAGAACGTTTTGAGGTCTTTTTCTGATCCTGTGATGTTCCTGGCGATCGGTCAGGCCGTACTGCCGGGTATAATGAAAGAAAGAACTTATCAGGAGGATGCGCCATGAAAAAGCCTTTGATCGGGATCAGCTGCGGGATCTCTGATTACACAGTTTCAAAGATCAATGCCAGAAAAAAGCAGGAACTGAACGACACTTATGTCAGAGCGGTGGAAGAAAGCGGCGGCATCCCCGTCATCATTCCCAACGGTCTGGATGAGGAGACGATCAGAGAGCTGGCAAAGAGACTGGATGCTTTCGTCTTTTCCGGAGGGGGCGATGTCGATCCGTCTTTATACGGGAAAGAGACGGATGAGACGGTCGGCGGTGTTTCAGAGAAAAGAGATGACACGGAGTATAAGCTGCTGAAGGCGGTGCTCGAGGATACAGAGAAGCCGGTATTCGGGATCTGCCGGGGCGTGCAGATGCTGAATGTGGCGATGGGCGGCACGTTGATCGTCGACGTGGAGAAGGCCGGCAAGATGAGGCATTCCCTGACAGAGAATCCGCGGGAGGATTTCTCCCATGAGATCATCGTGAAGGAGGGGACCCGCCTGGAGAAGATCCTGAAAGAGGAGAGAAGGGTCAATTCCTTCCACCATCAGGCTTTGGACAGGATCGCGGAAGGTCTCACAGTCACGGCCTGTTCTTCTTTGGATCAGGTGGTCGAGGCGGTGGAGGCTCTGGGTGAAAGGTATATCCTGGGCGTGCAGTGGCATCCGGAAGAGCTGATCGCTCATGAGGCACACAAGGCGCTTTTTGAGGAGCTCATCGCTCAGGCGGCAGCGCTGATGCAGAAAGAAGAGATCTGAAGAGATATGGAAGACCGATAGAAGGAGTATCGGCCTTTCTTATGCAGATGATTATCCTTGAGGAGGATTCCTGTTCTGTTATATAGTTGAGAAAAAGAAAAAAGAAAGATCATGATACAGTTCTCTTGAAAGAAGTGAAGGAGTTTTATGAAGAGGATAGCGAGTTTTGAGATCGATCACGACATCCTGGAAAAGGGTCTCTATGTTTCCAGGATCGACGGGGATGCGATCACTTATGACCTCAGGATGAAGGTCCCGAACAAAGGGGATTATCTGTCCACGGGAGGCATGCACAGCATCGAGCATCTGATGGCGACGTTCATCCGGAATTCGAAGCATTCGGATGAGACGATCTATGTGGGGCCGATGGGCTGCAGGACCGGGTTCTATCTGATCTTCCGCGATGCCATAGATAAGGCTGAAGTGCTTGATTTGGTAAAAGATGCCCTGGCTTTCATCAGGGACTTTGAAGGGGAGATGCCCGGCGGCAAGAGGAAAGAGTGCGGCAACTATCTCGATCACGATGTCGATGAGGCAAAGGCCGTGGCTGCGGATATGCTGAAAGTACTGGAGAAGTGGAGAGAGGAAGATTTTACTTACAAGAAGGGAGAAGCGTGATGCATACACCGTTCCGTTATGACTATGTCGGCAGTTTTCTCAGGCCGGCGCATCTGAAGGCTGCCAGGACCGCGTATGAAAAAGGGAATATCAGTGCTGAGGAACTGAAGTCGGTCGAAGATGAAGAGATCGGCAGACTCATCAGGAACATCAAGGCTCTCGGCTATCATGTCATCACCGATGGAGAATTCAGAAGGGCCTGGTGGCATCTGGATTTCTTCTGGGGACTGAAGGGCATCGAGAAGGTCGAGACAGCTGACGGACTGCACTTCCATGGCGAGACGACGAGGAATCACTCGGCCGTCATCACTTCGAAGATATCGGGAAAGGATCATCCGTTCATCGAACACTTCCGCTTCGTGAAGCAGTTTGAAGATGAGAACACGGTCGCCAAGCAAACGATCCCTTCGCCAGCTCAGCTATTGACACAGCTGCGCTTGCCTGAATTTGCAGCGCAGAACAGGGAGGTCTATCCGGATGAGAACGAGCTGAAAGACGACATCGTCAGAGCTTATCATCAGGTGATCCAGGATCTCTATGATGAAGGATGCCGGAACCTGCAGCTGGATGACTGCACCTGGACCCTCTATGCCGACAGATCGTTCTGGCCGGCTTTCGGGATCACGGATGAAAAACTGAAAGCCATTGCCGAAGAGGAAGTGGAGCTCAACAACCGCGTCATCGCCTGCAGGCCTGAGGGCATGGTCATCAACACGCATGTCTGCAGAGGTAATTTCCACAGCACCTATGCCAACAGCGGCCCTTATGATCCGATCGCACCGTATCTGTTTGCGAAAGAGGATGTGGATGCTTTCTATCTGGAATACGATGATGCCAGAAGCGGCGGTTTCGAGCCGCTGAAATATGTGCCAAAGGGCAAGAAGGTCGTTCTGGGTCTGATCACGACCAAGAGGCCGGAGCTGGAAGACAAGGGTGAGATCATGGCCAGGATCAGGGATGCCGCCAGGTATGTGGATCTGAAAGATCTGTGCATCTCGACACAGTGCGGTTTCGCTTCCACGGAAGAGGGCAATATCCTGCTGGAGAACGAACAGTGGAACAAGCTTCAGCTGATCAAAGAGATCGCTGAGGAAGTGTGGGGAAAGGAAGAGTGAGTATGAGTCAAGTATTGGTTGCGTATTTTTCAGCCAGCGGTGTGACGAAGAAGCTTGCGGAAAGGCTCGCGGAGGTCGCTGCTGCCGATGTCTATGAGATCGTTCCTGAGACGCTTTACAGCAAGGCTGATCTCAACTGGATGGATAAGAATTCCAGATCGACGCTGGAGATGAGTGATCTGAACTGCCGGCCGGCACTGGCGGACAGGGATGCGGACATTGAGAATCATGATGTCATCTATGTCGGTTTCCCGATCTGGTGGTATCGCGAACCTTCCATCATCGATTCTTTCCTGGATGCCTATGATTTTTCGGGAAAGACGATCATTCCGTTCGCGAC
>JAILBD010000080.1 GCA_024681275.1 Erysipelotrichaceae bacterium | reverse complement strand
CTTGCTTCTTCTTCCTTTTCACGGATGTAAGCAGCAGTCTCATCTGCCATTTTTGCTTCGACGACTTCCATGAGCTCGGATCTCGCTTCCTGTTCGCTCATGTTTGAAACTTTTTCCAGAAGTGCAATCTGTCCGTCGATCCTGGATTGCAGTTCTTCTTCCATTTTATCTAGTTGAGCAGCTTTGTCCTCTGCTTTTCTTAGCTTTTCATCTAATTTACGCTCTTTTTGTGTTAAATTCTCATCACGGAAATTCAATGAATCTTCCCTTCTCTGGAGTTTGTTCTCCTGATTCTGGATCTCACTCTTCTTTTCCTTGATTTCCTTTTCTGCCTGCAGTTTCAGATCATAGACTTGTGTCTTACCATCTAAAACGGCCTGTTTAACAGTGTTTTTAGCTTGATTATTTGCTTCATCTAAGATTTTCTGAGCTTCTTTCTGTGCATTTTTCCCTACAGCTGAATTGTAAAGGAAGAATAAAAGAGCTCCTACAACTAATCCGATAAAAATGGAAAGTACATCTAAACGCATGATTTATACCTCCATTCGTTACTAAATTTCAGGTCATTTAAACCCATTAAATTGTACTATATCATCCCGTTTTTCACAACTAAAATCGAAAACCGAGAAGATGAACAGCTCAAACTAACATGGATAAAAGAAAAAAAGAGGATCACTCCTCTTCTTTTTTGTACATCTTTTCTTTGATCTGCTCCGTGATCTCGGCATCGATCGCCGGGTTTGCCTGTAGATAAGCTCTGACAGCTTCTGATCCCTGACCGATCTTTTCACCTTTGTAGGCATACCAGGAACCTGATTTCTCAATGATGCCCATCTCAACGCCCATATTGATGATTTCAGACAGATGCGAGATCCCTTCACCGTAATAGATCTCTACCTGACATGTCTTAAACGGCG
The DNA here is from genome assembly GCA_024681275.1 of Erysipelotrichaceae bacterium. The sequence continues at coordinate 5,027 of JAILBD010000080.1, read as the reverse complement.
GAGCGACTTTGTTTTTGGCGATCTTGACATTGACTTTATTGCCGATAACTTCCTGACCATTCTTGATCGCTTCAGATTTCCTGACTTCCATGCGGATCGTCGAATAGAACTTCAGAGCGCGGCCACCGGTCGTCGTTTCCGGATTTCCAAACATGACTCCGACTTTTTCACGCAACTGGTTGATGAAAATCGTCGTGCAGCCATTCGCATTCATGGCGCCGGCAAGTTTGCGCATCGCCTTCGACATCAGACGGGCATGAAGACCGATGTTGGAATCACCCATTTCGCCATCCAGCTCAGCCTGCGGAACCAGTGCGGCAACTGAGTCGATGACGATCAGATCGATCGCACCTGATTTGATCAGGACTTCAGCGATCTCCAATGCCTGTTCACCAGAATCCGGCTGCGACAGGATCAGTTCGTCGACATCGACACCGAGTGCTTTCGCATAACGCGGATCGATCGCGTGCTCTGCATCGATAAAAGCTGCCTTGCCTCCTCCTTTCTGGCATTCGGCAATGCACTGCAAAGCCAGAGTCGTCTTACCGGAAGATTCAGGACCGTAGATCTCAATGATCCTGCCCTTTGGCAGACCGCCTACACCCAAAGCATAGTCAATAGCAAGAGAACCGGTAGAGATCGCATCGACATCGACATTGGCATGTTCGCCAAGCTTCATGATCGAGCCTTTGCCGTATTGTTTTTCAATAGCTTTTAGCGCTTCGTTCAGCAGCTGTTCCTTCTTTTCATTCGTCACTTCGCTGACTTCTTCTTTTTTAGCCAATTCTATAATCCTCCTACTACATTATTTGCAAAAAATCTCAAAAATCCTTACATGGATTCAAAAATATAGTTACGGACCTGCATGAAATACGAATAACCGCCCGCAACTGAAATAAAAGTCGTAAACCAGATCAGGATCTCATCCACCGGGATGTACCAAAGTTCAAACGGCAGATTGTTCAGCAGGATGATGATGATCGTGATCATCTGCAGGAAAGTCTTTAATTTTCCCAGCATACCTGCTGATACGACAACGCCATTCTGTGCGGCGATCATTCTGCAACCGTCTACAACGATGTCTCTTAAGATCATCAGGATACAGCATACGATCGGGATCATATGCTTATAAGAGAGGATCAGCAGCATCATGTTGACAAGAAGCTTGTCAGCGATCGGATCTGCGAATTTACCAAAAGTCGTGACCATGTTGTTTCTTCTGGCGATATTGCCATCCAGAAAATCGGTAAATGAGGCGATCGCAAATATGCCGATGACGATCAGGTTCAGATATGGCAATGTCACATTGCCGATCGACATTGAACCGATACTAAGACCTGCTTCGTTATATGGAAACAGCCAGACCAGTGCCAGTATAGGCACCAGAACGATCCTGAATAAAGTCAATTTGTTAGGTAGATTCATAAACTCATTCTAACACATTTGTTTTACGGATATAATTATACATCAACTTGATATATATTCAAGTCTAATGATCGAAAAAGAAAAAGACCGCAAGGGTCTTCTGAAACAACATTCAATAAGCCATGTTCTGTACTGGACAATCATTTATCTGCACTTTTGCGTGCCCCGGGCATCACTTCATTTCGTTAGCTCAGGTTCCCCTACCAAATTTGGGTTTCTCGCTTATGGGGTTTATCACGTTCCATTTCCGCATTTCTGCTTACTCGTCTCTTTGACACTTTTACAGGCTTTTTCCATGGATCTCTCTTTAGGAAATGCACCAGCCGTCAGCTTACGCTGCCCAAGCTTATTGTTTGACTTGGCATAAACACTACATCCATCTCAGGATGTGCGAGCATGGACTTTCCTCTGATCTCTCAGCGATTGTCTGAATGTTATTTTTTGTAAACTAATTCTTCGAGTCTGGAAATCCTCTTCAAAACATCGACCGAGCTGTAAGACGTCGTATTTGACAGATCAAAGGCCATCTTGCGTCCTTCAAGCTCTATATTCTTAGCGGTCAGATCCTTGACCTGATTCTGCAATGTGGTGACCGCATCCAAAAGCTGCTGGATATTTTCTTCCATGATCTGATAGTCTTCCAGGACGGAATCCAGAAAGGCATCAACTTCAGCTGGTGAGTATCCTTTGAAATCGATATTGAACTCTTTGTTGAGAATTTCTTCCGGTGTAAGGTTCAGCTTTTCCATATCTATCTCCTAAACTAAATAATAACCTAAAAATACGTCGCTTTCAAGCAAACTAGCATTTGCAGTATCAATATTATATAATAATTGAAGGTGAAAATATGAAGTATCCTAACAGCGGTAAAGTCTACGAAAAACCGAATGTTTATGCCGGTAACCGCGGCATGTCCCTGGAGGAAGATATCAATCGGACGAACCGTTATTACCTCTCAGAAGACTTCGCTGTCATTCACAAGAAGCCGACACCGATCACGATCGTCCATGTCGATTACCCAAAAAGAAGTGCTGCCAAAATAGATGAGGCATACTTCAAGCTCGCTTCCACCACTGACTACAACGGTATCTTTAAGGGGAAATATATCGATTTTGAAGCCAAGGAATGCGAGTCCAATACTTCATTTCCATTTTCATCGATACATCCTCACCAGATCGAACATCTGCGTAAGGTGACAAAACATGGGGCAATAGCCTTTATCATATTGCGGCTCGTCAATTTTGATAAAGACTTTCTGATTAAAGCAAATGATTTTATAGGATTCTACGATTCAACGACAAGGAAATCGCTTCCTTTCAAATGGGTCGAAGAAAATGGTTTTGAAATACCAAGAACGTACACCAAACCATGTGATTACTTATCGACCGTTGTAAAGGTCTTTGGAGTATAGGGAGAAATAAATGGCAAAGAATGTAAAGAAGAAAACAAAAATCAACAAGGTCAATCTATGGGCAACGATCGTCTCTATCATCGCTGCTCTCGGACTTGTCGGCCTTGTTGCCGGCATTGGTCTCATCGCCGCTTTATTGCGCAACAAACCGACGCTCAATCCATCGGATTTTGATCAGGCTGAATCATCTGTCATCTATGATTCGCAAGGTGAAGAGATCGCCAATCTTGGTATCGTTATCAGACAGAACGTCGAATACGAAGAGATCCCAAACTGTGTCATTGACGCCTTCGTTGCCATCGAAGACTCCCGCTATTTCCAGCACAACGGTTTTGACGTTCCGCGTTTCACGAAAGCCATCCTAGAAAACATCAGAACGATGTCCTTTGGACAAGGTGGATCGACGTTCACGATGCAGCTTGTCAAAAACACCTATTTCACCAATGATGATACAGGCGAACAGGCTTCAAGGAGCGGCGCCAGCGGCGTCAGACGTAAAGCCCAGGAGATCGCTCTGGCAATGGAGCTGGAAGAAGTCAAATCCAAGCAGGACATCTTCGAGTCTTATGTCAATAAACTGAACTTCGGCGGTTCCAACAATATCAGAGGCATTCAGAAAGCCGCCCAGTACTACTTCGGAAAAGATCTGAAAGAATGTGGTCTTGTCGAGGGTGCTCTGCTGGCAGGTGTCATCAACGCGCCTAACTACTATAATCCTTTCTATAATCTGGAAGCGGCGCAGGAACGTGTCGAAGAAGTCCTCTACCAGATGAGACATCATGGATACATTTCCAAAGCTGAATATGAACTTGCGAAATCAGTCAGGATCGAAGATATCCTGATGGATCCATATGCTTCCGATAAGGAAGGAGAAGGCATTCCGTATCAGGCTTACATCGATCAGGTCGTTTCAGAAGTCATGACACTGACCAACCTCGATCCATATACGACGACGATGCACATCTATACGTATATGAACAAAGGCATCCAGGAAGAAATGGATGCGATACAGGCCGGCAATATGGATCCTGATTACCTTCAGTTCCCGGACGATTACTTCGAATGCGCATCCGTCTGTATCAAGAATTCCACTGGTGAAGTCGTCGGCATCATGGGCGGAAGGAACTACGCCAATGGCGGACAGCTTCTGCTCAATCATGCGACGGAACAGTATAAGCAGCCCGGTTCGACGATCAAGCCGATCCTGGACTATGCCCTGGCATTTGAAAACCTCGGCTGGGCGACAGACCACGTCCTGACAGACAGACCGATGTGGCTGGATGCATCCAATCAGCTCGTCGTCATCAACGACTCCGGAACCTATGTCGGAGATGTCACTCTGAAACAAGCTGTTGGTCAGTCGATCAACACCTGTGCCGTCCAGACGCTGCAGGCGGTCCTGGATGCCAAGAAATATGAATATGTCGTCAATTATGCGCAATCATTAGGATATGATTTCACATTGGAAGATTTCGATATCCAGTATGCGATCGGCGGCAACACCTGTGAAGTGACGCCTTACCAGCATGCGGCAGCTTATGCAGCCATCATGAATTACGGTGTCTACAACAAACCGCATACGATCTCCCGTATCGAATTCACGAACGGAAAATCCCCTATCACGCCTGTCTACACTTCTTCAGAAGTCATATCTGAAGCGGCTGCGTTCCTGACGACCGAGCTGATGCATTCCAATGTGGCAAGCTACGGCGGATCTTATTCATTCGTTAAAAACGATCTGTATGACGTATATGGCAAGACCGGAACGACAGACTACGGTTCAACTGCTGTGGATTATGGCATTCCTTCCGGATCCATCAAAGACGGCTGGCTCGTAGCAGCGACCAGTGAATATACGACAGTGACCTGGGTCGGCTATGAAAAGATCGTCGTTGGTCAGCCTTCCTACATCACCAGAGATTTCTATTACAATGACAGACCGCAAGGCAAGATCGCACATCTGATCCTCGATGCGGCATACGAATACGGAGAGAACAAACCGATCAAGCTGACAAAGCCTGCCGGCGTCTCCAACATCACACACGTCATCGGTACCTGGCCTTATGCAGCCTTTACCGAAGGCATGGATGAGTCATTGCGCACGACCGGAATGATCAAATCCGATTCCGTGAAGCTCGTATCCCTGGCTACACCTAAGATCTCTGATATCAAAGATTTCGATATCGACGTC
>JAILBD010000077.1 GCA_024681275.1 Erysipelotrichaceae bacterium | reverse complement strand
GTGATGCAGACCCATGACGACCGTCGTCGGATAGACGGCTCCCATCAGCAAGGAACCAACGCCGAAGCCGACAGTGATCAGCCATTGTGCAAACTTCAAAACATAAGTTTCGGCTGTCGAGAAGATCGGTCCGATGATCGTAAAAGTCAGGAAAGCCGTCACGAAGACCGTCACCAGCGGCGTGACAAACAGATCGATCATCTCAGGAACGTGTTTGTGCAGCCATTTTTCAACGGTCGCCATCAGCCATACGGCGATGATGACCGGAATGACGTGGCCCTGATAGCCGACCTGTGGAACGGAAAGGAAACCGAGTTTCCATGTCGGAATGATCTCATAATTACCGACAGCCCAGGCATTGATCAGGTTGGGATGGATCATCAGAAGGCCGATGACAGCCCCCAGATAGATATTTCCGCCGAAAACCCTGGCTGCCGAAGTGGCGATGATGCCCGGCAGGAATACGAACGCCGCGTTGGCGATCATGTCCAGATAAGAAAACCAGTCAGAGCCGCCGAAAGACGGGATCGCCTTCGCCAGAGACTCCACCAGACCCATCATCAGACCGGAAGCGACGATGGCCGGCAAAATAGGAACGAAAACATCTCCCAAAGCTTTGACCAGACGCTTCGGCAGAGGCTGTTTCGCAGCTGCTGCTGCCTTGACCTCTTCCTTGGTCGCCGCCGTCACTCCGCTGATCGCGATGAATTCGTCATAGACTTTGTTGACTGTGCCGGTCCCTATGATCAGCTGCAGCTGACCATTGGAATCAAAAAGACCTTGTACGCCCTCCACATCCTCCAGTTTCTTAAGATCCAGTTTGCTGTTGTCGGCAATGACCAGACGCAGACGCGTCGCACAGTGAGCAGCGCTGATGATGTTTTCCTTGCCTCCCAGACAGGCAAAGATCTCCTCAGCACATTTACGATAATCCAGTGCCATAAAAACCCCCTTGTATAACTTTGCACTATATCAATCCCAGCAATTCAAAGCCTTCATACAGACCATCTTCTTCGACGTTTTTCAGGACATGATCGCTGAGCTGTTTCAGTTTTTCGGCACCGTTGCCCATACACAACGAGGTACCGACCGTTTCAATCATCGTGAGATCGTTCATTGAATCTCCGAAGCCGATCGTTTCACTGATCGGCAGACCATAGTATTCCGCCACCATTCTGACCGCTTTTCCTTTATCGAAAGAGCGGTGGATCAGCTCGCCATTAAGGCAGTTCCCGTGTTCCCTGACCTCCTGTATGACGAAATCATATTCTTTTTCATATCTTTCTCTTGCCCTGTCAAGCTGCTCAGGCTTCCTGCACATGATGACGATCTTGTAGACCGGATCGCCCGCATATTCAGACATCGGCAGGATATTGAGCTCTCCCTTCAGGGCCTGCCTCCAGCGCTCGATCTCGGAATTGTCGCCTTCTGCTCCATCCAGAAAGTCCGATAGATCTTCATCTCCGAAAGTCTTGTCTTTGCATTCAACTGTACAGAATACGCCATCTTCATGCAGGATCTTCAGAAGATCTTCAAAATCAGATCTCTTCATTGGCTGATCAAAAATCACATCATCTCCGGCCTTCACATAAGCTCCTGCCAAAGAAACGATCCCATCAAAACCCAGATCATACACCGGCTTTGCCATTCCCATATTCCTTCCGGAACATAGAAAGACCTTGTGTCCCCGGGCTTGCGCTCTTCTGATCGCCTCCATTGCCGAAGCGGGCGGGTCGTTCTTTCCGGCAACTACCAGGGTGCCATCAATATCCAGAAAGATCAGTTTCATATCTCCTTCTTCCTTTCAGAAAAAACAAACGGGGACTTAAGGGTCCCCCTCTTTCCTATTTTCTCTTATTGGCTTTGACCATCTTCCTGATCTCTGCATCGAGCTCTTTGAAGACGCCTTTCGGATAAGCCTCATCGAGCAGTTCCACCATCCTCTTGACCTGTTTGTCAGTCAGATCCTGATTCCCCGTGATGTTCCTGATCTTGTTGGCAACGACATAGTTATGGATCTTTTTGGCAGTCGCTCCTTCAGCCGCAAGATCCCTTACGACGCTGCTTGATTTGGCGAATTTGATGAAATCCTTATTGATCAGATCATAGGAAAGTTTTCCGTTCTTGTCTTCATACTTGTCAAGGATCTTCTGATATTCCGCCGAATCGATGATGATCTCTTCTTCGACGATCTCTTTCTCTTCCTTGGTCATCCCCTTGGTGACCTTGATGCCCTTCTGTTTGTTCTCTTTTGTTCTGTTGTAAGGAAGACCATATGTCAGTTCGATCGCTTCCTTGAACGCCTCCGGCGGATACATCTTGGTATTGACGTTGGCAGCAGGGATCGCTTCACCTGAAGTCCTGCTGATAGAGGCAATACCCGGCTGCTGATAGTCAGATCTCTGTATCGTTATGCTTGGACCACCGGGCAATTTTACGCGAAAAGCCATTGCTGGAATTACAGTCAACTTTACCGACTTCGTTCTTAACATATTATATTTCTCCTTTGGTGATTCTATTTTACCATTTCTTTACATATTTGGATACTGGATAGAAAAAGCAGGATCACTCCTGCTCTTCTGCTTTTGTTTCTTCCTGAGCTTCTGTCTCTTCGCCTTCCTTACGCATGAAGGTCATCTTCATAAGCTCATTCTCTTTTTTGGCGACTTCAGCTTCCTTCTTGGCTTCCTCGGCTTCCTGTTTCAGCTGTCTCTGGATCTCCTCGTTCTCTTTCTGAGCGAGCTTCAGAGCCTCTCTCTTTTCTCTCTCGTTCCTTCTGACGACACCGGCCAGTTTCATATAAAGCACGAACATCAGCAGGCCCAGGATCACCGCCAGCAGGGCGATGCCCATCTTCTGCAGTACACCGATCGAACCTTTTACGATCGAATTGGAAAGCAGGACGACAAAGAGCTGTTTATTGCGGAAGTACTGCCAGAACAATACGGCTGTACCGCCAAGGACCAACGCAAACGCGATCAATCCGACTATCTTTTTTAATATTTTCATAACTTAATACCTCTTCTCCATTCTAGCACTAACGGACCTCATCCTCTACTTTTTTGACAGGAAACAAAGTGAAGAGTCCCTTGACTACGGTCTTCCCCTTTTCACCGTAAACACTTACTTCGCAGACCTTGGAACTTCTTCCGTCATGGACGCATTCAGCCCTGATCAGAAGCTCCTCGTCCTCTCTTGCGGAAGAGATGAAACTGATGCTGCTCTGCTGACTCATGGCAAAGTAGCCAAGCGAGTAAGCGAGAAGACCGGCTGCGTTGTCGCACAAAGTGAAGAGATAGCCTCCGTGGGCAAAACCATAGAGATTGGTATTGCCCGGGTCGACGATCGTCTTCACTTCGACGAGACCTTTTTCAAAAGTCTCCAGCCGGCAGCTCCTGAATTCAAAGGTCGTGTTGAACAGTTCATCAAAAGTCATTCCCATGATCTACATTATATTCCTCGTCCGGCTCTTATTCCATTTTGAGCTCTTTGCGGATCTGTTCGCTCCTGGTCTTCACGGTCTCCGCCCACTTCGGTCCTTTTTTGTAAAGTTCATCGAGTTCGATCATGACGGACGGCACATCGATGCCCTGCGGGCAGGCATGCGCACACTGGCCGCAGCCGATGCAGGCAGCCGGTCTCTTATCCTCCGGCAAAGCGTCGATCCGCACCGAATTGTTCGCGCCGGCACCGACTTTGAAGTTGTTGTAGCACTCCAGCAAAAACGGGATATCCAGTTCCATCGGACAGCCTTTGCAGCAATAGCGGCAGCCTGTACAAGGAACGCCTTTTTTCAAGCCCTCAGCGATCTCAAAGAGGGTCTTCCTTTCCTCTTCGCTCAAAGGTCTGTATGATCCAAACGTTCTTAGATTGTCTGCGACCTGTTCGACTTCGTTCATGCCGGAAAGGATCATCTTGATGTTGTCGAGTCCCTGCAGGAAACGGAATGCATAGGACGCATCGGAAGCTTCCGGATCGAAAGCCTTGAGTTTCTTTGAATCCTCTTCGCTCAGGACCGCCAGCTTGCCGCCGCGGCAAGGCTCCATGATCCAGACGCCGAGTCCGTGTCTGGTGATGGTCTCGTATTTCTGCTTTGCATCCTGCAGTGTCCAATCCAGATAGTTGCACTGGATCTGCACGAACTCAAAGAGACCTTCGTGTCTGGTCAGGAACTCATCGAGGAGTTTGGGACCGCCGTGGAAAGAGAAACCGAGATGCCTGATCTTTCCCTCTTCCTTCAGTTTCAGGACATCTTCGATGATGTGATAGTCTTCCGACTCATAGGTGCTGACAGACCACTCGTTGATGTTGTGCAGCAAATAGAAATCAAAATAGTCCGTCCTGCACTTTCGCAAAGAAAGATCCACCA
>JAILBD010000068.1 GCA_024681275.1 Erysipelotrichaceae bacterium | reverse complement strand
TGAAGCTGGCCACAGCGATCATCGTCATGTTGTCGCTTTCGATCCCGAATCTGAGAAAGGGGAGGAACTGATGCTTAAACTGGAAAATCTGAAAAAGACATTCAACCCCGGCACGATCAATGAGAAGATCGCTTTGGATGGCGTGGATCTTTTGCTGGAAGATGGCGAATTCGTCACTGTCATCGGTTCCAACGGTGCCGGAAAATCGACTTTACTGAATGCGATCGCCGGTGTATGGCTGGTCGATGAAGGAAAGATACAGATCGATGATGTCGATGTTACGAAACTGTCGGAAGACAAGAGGGCTCAGTATATAGGCCGTGTCTTCCAGGATCCGATGATGGGCACGGCAGCGGATATGTGGATCGAAGAGAACCTCGCTCTGGCTCACCGTAGAGGAAAAAAGAGAGGTCTTTCCAAAGGAATCTACAATGAGGAAAGGGAGACTTTCAAGATGCTGCTGAAGGAGTTCGATCTGGGCTTGGAAGACAGGCTCTCGACAAAAGTAGGACTGCTTTCCGGAGGACAGAGGCAGGCTCTGACGCTGATCATGGCGACACTGCAAAGTCCGCGTTTGCTTTTGCTGGATGAGCATACGGCCGCTTTGGATCCCAAGACTGCCGCCAAAGTCTTAGATGTGACGGAAAAGATCGTCAGAAAGTCCGGTCTTACGACTTTTATGGTCACACACAACATGAGAGATGCCATCCATCATGGTGACAGGCTATTGATGCTGAACAACGGAAAGATCATCCTGGACATCAGAGGAGAAGAAAAGAAAAAGCTGACCGTCGAATCTTTGCTGGAAAGATTCGAAAAAGCCAGCGGTGAGCAGTTCAGCAATGATACGGCGATATTAGGATGAAAAAAGGCTCTGACGAGCCTTTTCGTTATCATTCGTTGGTGTAGTTATCGAAGTAACCCTGGACCAGGACGACCGGTGTTCCTTTGTCTCCGGACCCGGAAGTCAGGTCACAGAGGGAACCAATAAGGTCGGTAAGCTGTCTAGGAGTCGTGCCTTCGGAGACCATCTGGCCGACAAGATTGGAATCTTTCTGTCTGATGGAATTCTTGATGGCATCTCTGAGTGCTTCACCTTTGAGATCTTTGAAGTCATTATCCGCAAGATACTTGATCTTGACTTCGTTCGGCGTGCCTTTCAGGCCTTCCGTGAAGAAAGGAGAGACGACTGGATCGGCCAGTTCCCAGATCTTGCCCTGTGGATCTTTGAATGCGCCATCGCCGTAGACCATGACTTCAAAGTGTTTGCCGGTCCTTTTCAGCATCTCCGCCTGGATCTCTTCGACCAGGTCCTGGGCATCTCTAGGGAAGAGTTTGACCAGCTCATCGGTCGCTTTATTGGAACCTAAGAGGCCATAGTTCTCATTGTATCCGGAACCATTGACCGGTGCATTCATGATATCGTCTAGGCCGTATACATTGGCTCCCAGCGCCTTCAAGATGCGTTTTGTCCTTTTTCTGGTATGGATATCGCAAGCCAGGACATTTTTGGTGTAATTGAGGATCGTTTTTGCCTGGTTGGCGAAAATGATCTCACATTCACATCCGGCATCGTTGATCAGCTGACGATAGTAACTGACATAGTTGACTCCGGTGAATTCATGAAGAGGTTCGCCGAAGAGATCGATATATTCTTTTTCAGTCAGGACATCCGAGAAAGGATTGACACCTTTTTCATCGAGTTCGTCATAAGTCAGGAAGGCGTTTCCGACTTCATCCGACGGATAGGAAAGCATCAGGTAGATCTTCTCTGCACCTTTGGCGATCCCGGTCAGCAGGACTGAAAAACGGTTGCGGGAGGTGATAGGGAAGATGACGCCGATGTCTTTTCCGCCGAGCTTGTTTCTGACATCTGTCGCGATATCATCGACTGAGCAGTAGTTGCCTTGCGCTCTTCCGACGATGGATTCGGTGATGGATATGACATCCCTGTCGTGTAAGTCGAAGTTTTCGGCATCAGCTGCGTCAATGACCGCATCGGTGACGATCTTTACAAGATCATCTCCTTCTTTGATGATCGGGCAGCGGATACCTCTTGAAACTGTACCTGTAAGTCTTGGCATTATAAATTACCCCCAACGGAAATATTATAAATCAATTCAAGGGACTTTTTCATATTTTTGCTTAGACATTTAATATATAATAGTGATGGAAAAAAGGTATAGGTATGAGAAGGTATGATGTAACCATAGTCGGTGCCGGTCCCGGTGGCATATTCACCGCTTATGAGCTCAGCAAAAAAGCACCGCAGCTTAAGGTCGCTATCGTGGAATACGGCAATCCTTTGGAAAAAAGGAAGTGTCCCATCGATGGTGAAAAGATCACAAAGTGCATCAAATGCAAGACGTGCGCGATCATGAACGGCTTTGGCGGAGCTGGTGCTTTTTCTGATGGAAAGTACAATATCACCAACGATTTCGGTGGAACGCTGTACGAGCACATCGGAAAGACCAAGGCTTTGGAACTGATGCACTATGTCGATGATATCAATGTGGAATATGGGGGAGGCGCTACCAGGCTTTATTCGACCGCGTCATCGAAGATCAAGACAGACTGCATCCGCAATGGACTGCATCTTCTGGATGCCAAAGTCAGGCACCTGGGAACGGACATCAACTATGAGGTCCTGAGCAATCTCTATGATCACCTCAAGGAAAGAGTGGATATTTTCCTGAATACGGAAGTCAAGAGCGTCAGAAAGACTGAATATGGCTATGAATGCGTCACGGATAATGAAGTGTTCGCTTCCAAATACTGCATCATCTCAGCAGGCCGTTCCGGTTCCAAGTGGATGGAAAAGGTCTCGGAAGATCTGGATATCGAAACGATCTCCAACCGTGTCGACATCGGCGTCAGAGTTGAACTGCCAAGTGAGGTGTTCAATCACATCACCGATGAGCTTTACGAAGGAAAGATCGTATTCCGCACTTCCAAATACCAGGACAGGGTCAGGACTTTCTGCATGAATCCGAAGGGACTTGTCGTCAACGAGAATACCAATGGCATCATCACGGTGAACGGCCATTCCTATGAGGATCCGCAAAAGCAGACGGAGAATACGAATTTTGCCTTGCTGGTATCAAAACACTTCACAGAGCCTTTTAAGGATTCCAATGGCTATGGCGAATCGATCGCCAGGCTGTCGAATATGCTGGGAGGTGGGGTCATCATTCAGCGTTTCGGTGATCTGATCAGAGGCAAGCGCTCCACTCCGGGAAGGATCGAATCATCCTTCATCACGCCGACTTTGAAAGCCACACCGGGAGACCTCTCCCTGGTCATGCCAAAGAGGATACTGGATGACATCATCGAGATGATCTATGCGCTGGATAAGATCGCGCCGGGTACGGCAAACGATGAGACGCTGCTCTATGGTGTCGAAGTCAAGTTCTACAACATGGAGCTGAAGCTCGATGAGAATCTTGAGACCAAACACAAAGGACTCTTTGTTATCGGCGACTGTTCAGGCGTCACGCATTCTTTGTCTCATGCTTCAGCGAGCGGCGTCTATGTCGCAAGATATATCAGTGAGAATCTATAGGAGTTTGAATATGGAAAATAAATACAGTTTTGATGAGATCGTATCGCATCTCAAGAGTTCGGGTTTCGTCTATCAGGGTTCAGAGATCTATGGCGGTCTTTCCAATTCCTGGGATTTCGGGATCCTCGGCTCATGGCTCAAGAAAAACATCAAGGATCTCTGGTGGAGAGAATTCATCGAGAGATCCCCTTATAACGTCGGCATCGATTCCGCCATCCTGATGAACACGAGGACTTGGGAAGCTTCCGGTCACCTGAAGGGCTTCTCCGATTCCATGGTCGACTGTAAGGAATGCAAATCCAGATTCCGTGCCGACAACATGATCGAAGAGGCGACTGGTCTTTCCGCTGAGGGAAAGACGCCGGAAGAAATGGACAGGATGATCGAGGAACATCACATCGTCTGTCCGGTCTGCGGCAAGCACAATTTTACCAGTGCGAGACCTTTCAACCTGATGTTCAAGACTTTCATCGGCACTGTGGAAGATGCCAAATCGGTCGTCTATCTCAGACCTGAGACAGCCCAGGGCATCTTCGTCAACTTCTCCAATGTGGCGAGGACTTCCAGAAAGAAGATCCCGTTTGGCATCGGCCAGATAGGCAAATCGTTCCGCAATGAGATCACACCGGGCAACTTCATTTTCCGCATCAGGGAATTCGAACAGATGGAACTGGAATTCTTCTGCAAGCCGGGAACCGACCTTGACTGGTACAAGTACTGGGTCGATTACTGCTATTCATTCGTTAAGAAGCTCGGCATCAATGAGGAAAAACTTCGCATCAGGGCACATGATCCGGAAGAACTGGCTTTCTACTCGAAAGGGACCAGCGATATCGAATATGCCTTCCCATTCACCGACTGGGGCGAGGTCTGGGGCATCGCCGATCGTACGGACTACGACCTGAAGCAGCATTCCGAGTATTCCGGCAAGGAACTCAACTATCTTGATCCGGAGACCAATGAGAAATATATCCCATACTGTGTTGAACCTTCTGTCGGAGTGGAGAGGCTCTTCCTCATGATTTGCTGCGATGCCTATGAGAAACAGCAGATCGGCGAGAATGACGAAAGGATCGTCATGCATCTGCATCCGGCTGTGGCTCCTGTCAAAGCCTGTATCTGTCCGCTTTCAAAGAAACTTTCAGAACCGGCGACTGCGCTTTTCAATGATCTGGTCAAAGAATTCCATTGCGAGTATGATGAGGCCGGTTCCATTGGCAAGCGCTACAGAAGAAATGATGCCATCGGCACACCGTTCTGCATCACTTATGACTTTGATTCGCTGGAAGATGGCTGCGTGACAGTCAGAGAACGCGATTCGATGGAGCAGACCCGTGTGAAGATCGATGCGCTCAAGGATTACATCAAAGATCGTTTAGTGTTTGAATGAGACTTACTCAGGAAGTAATTGATGATATAAGAAACAGTGCCGACATCGTCGATGTGATCGGGCACTACATTCCTTTAGTGAAAAAGGGCAAGGGTTATAGCGCACTTTGTCCTTTTCATGATGATCACGATCCTTCCTTGTCGATCTCTCAGGACAAACAGATCTATAAGTGTTTCGTCTGCGGAAACGGTGGGAACGTTTTTTCTTTCGTTTCCAATTTCAAGAAGATCTCTTTCCCGGAAGCGGTCGCCGAAGTTGCATCGATCATAGGCAAGCCGATCGAGATCGATACGGCGCCAAAGAAGGTATCGCGCTTCCAGCCGTACTATGATCTGCTCAGTGCGATGATCTCTTACTGCAATTATCTGCTTTCCGCATCGAAACTTGGAGAAGATGCCATGGCTTATCTTGGTGACAGAGGTCTCGAGAAGGATGTCATCGAATACTTCAATATCGGTCTGGATCCGGATAACAGAAAGATCTATGAATATCTGAAGAATCACAACTTCAAAGATGAAGACATGATCAAATGCGGTGTCTGCAGGATGCTGGATAATGGCATGGCGGATGTGTTCTACAACCGCATCATCTTTCCTATCCACGACAGAGAGGGCAATCCGATCGCTTTCACAGCCAGGGATTACAGAGGAAATTCGACATCGAAATACATCAATTCCTCCGATAATATCCTCTATACCAAGGGAGATCATCTTTACAACTATCACCGGGCTTTTGAAGCAAGCAGAAAGGCGGGCTACGTCCTGGTCTGTGAAGGTGTCATGGACGTCATCGCCTATTTCAGAGCTGGTAAAGACAATGTCGTAGCGACTCTGGGCACAGCTTGTACTTCCAAACAAGTGGAGCTGCTGGCATCCCTCAACAGGAAGATCGTCCTGTCTTATGATGGCGATAGAGCCGGCCAGGCTGCCAACATGAAGATCGGTGAGATCCTCTTGAACAAGGGGTTGGAAGTCAGTGTCATTGACAACGATACGGAACTGGACCCTGACGAGATCATCAAGGAATACGGGAAAAACGCCTTGAGAGATCTGGAGGCCAAACAGATCTCCTATATCGATTATGCGTTCAAATTCTATCGCAAGCAGTACAATCTGGATAACTACGATGACCGCAAAAAAATGACTTTGCGGATGTCTGAACTGATCGAGAAGCTCACAGATGAATACGATAAAGAGAATTATCTGAATGAGCTCTATGAAATTACCAAAATTCGCAGAAGAGTTTCGCAGAATACGGCTAAAATAGGATATAATAATAAAACGGCTGATATCAGTTTTTCTATTGACGGACTGACGAAAGCCGAGTATCTGATCATCTCACAGATCGCAATGTCTAAAAAAGCTCTGGATATCTATCAGAGACAGCTTGGCTGTCTACTGGATGAGAACGACCAGAAGCTTGCGATGCTGATCATAGATGATTACAGGAAACATGAGAAGTGCTCTCTTTCCAGGATCTTTGATGAGAGCCAGGATGATGAGATCAGGAATCTGATCACATCCCTTGCCTTGCTGGAGACACTTCCAAGTGAATATGATGAAAAGAGCCTGATGGGTGCGATCGATAAAGTCAAACTGGAGATCAAATACCGGAAAATGGAGGATCTCAAAGACAGGATCTCAAAGATCTCGACAGTCGACCCGGAAAAGGCCTTTGAATACCTGCGTGAATATGAAGATCTGATCAGAGAGTTAGGAGGTAAATGATGGCAAAACAGGCAAAAGAGAACATTGAAGATGTCGAAGAAAAGAAAACAGCCAGAAGATCTGCCGGCAAAAAGCAGGACGAGTCTCTTGAAAACAAAGCCAGGAATGAGGATATCAAAGAAGTCATCGGTTCTGATGGCAAGGCCATAAAAGCCGTCAAGAAAGCAAAGAAGTCTTCTTTAGGTCTGAAAAAAAAGTACAACGACATCGAAGATCTGAAGAACGACCTCATCGAACTGAATAAACAGGGCGTCGATATCGTTCAGTCAGATGTCGTAAGTGCTTTGGATCGTTTTGAAATGACCGATGATGAGATCGACCAGTTCTATGACTGGCTCAACAGCGTCAATATCGATCTGATCGATGAATCAGACAATGAAGAAGATATGGATGATGACGATTATCTTGCCACCGAGAACGAAGAT
>JAILBD010000272.1 GCA_024681275.1 Erysipelotrichaceae bacterium | reverse complement strand
CTGACAAGGGCACAGCCGGCCAGATTCATGACGATGGAAACGATCTTGATCAGGCTCAGCCTCTGCTTTCTGAAGACGGCTCCATAGATGAGCACCAGAGCCGGCATCAGATAGATCAGCACACCAGCCACGCCCATCCCCACCCGGACGATGCAGGCCGTGTAGGAGATCAGAAAGAGATAGATCCCGATCATGCCGATCAGGAAACTCCACAGCAGACCTTTTCCATCGATACGAAACGCATCCCTGTCCGTGAACCAGACGATGAACGCTTCCAGGATGACGGCGATCAGCAGCCTGAACGAAGTCCTTTCGATGCTGCCGAGACCCGAATCAGACAAAGCGTTGATAAAGATGCCGTTGCTTCCCCAGAGGATCGCTGCCAGCAGGACCATGAAAGGGGCAAGCTTTTTCATCAGAAGACGAAGTTCCCCTTCCTGAAGATCGGCACGGTCGATCCGTCTTTCCGGATGCCATCGATATCCATCTCTCTGGTCCCGAACATGAAATCCTCATGCTGGAGCGAATCATTTGCCCCGTGGGACAGCAGTTCTTCCCTGGACATCTGTTCCCCGCCCCTGATATTCTCCGGATACGGTCTTCCCAGAGCCAGATGGCAGGCGGCATTCTCGTCATACAAGGTGTTGAAGAAGAGGATACCCGACTTGCTGACAGGGGAATCATAAGGGACCAGAGCCACTTCGCCGAGATATCTGGAACCCTCATCAAAATCCAGCAGCTGGGTCAGAGCTTCCTTCTCTTTCTTCGCATCGTGTTCCACGACTTTTCCGTTCTCAAAACGGAACCAGAAATCTTCGATGACCTTGCCCTGATAACTCAACGGCTTTGACGCATGGACGATGCCGTTCACGCCGTTCTTCAGTGGCATGCAGAAACACTCTTCCGTCGGCATGTTCGGATCGAAGAAGACACCCTCAGGTGTTGTGCAGCCTCCGCCGACCCAGATGTGATCCTCCACCAGTTCCACCGTCAGATCCGTTCCCAGTTCACTGGTGAAGTGAAGGGCCTTCAGATCCAGTTCATTCAGTTTATTGGCGTGTTCGATCAGTTCCCTGTCGTGCAGCTCCCACTCGGCGATCGGATCGTTGTCCTCGCCGACCCTGGTCACCGCAAAGATCGCATCGCCCAGCTTTTCAAAAGCTTCCTCATCGCTCAATTCCGGGAAGACGACCTTCGCCCATTCCACAGAAGGAACACCCAGGACACACCACTGCCCCTCATTGTTCATGGTATATGCCTGCAGATCCGCCATCTTCTTGTAATAAGCCTGCTGGTAGGCATTCATCTTCGCGCTGTCGATCTCCTTCAAAGCCCCGGGTTTGTCGGAAGCGATGGACAGATAGGCAGCCTTCTGTTCGTGCTGGAGTTTGGTCTTGTCATAGAGCCACTGCGGGATATCGCTCAGCGTTTCAATAGACTGATACTTGTAGTTCATCAAAGAGAGCTCCTCGTCGCGCCAGTCTATGCTGACGGAACTGGCACCATTCTCGTAGGCGATCTTCACGATCTTTCTGACCAGATCCACATCTCTCAGATTCGCCCGGATCACCAGTGGCTGACCCTTCTGCAGGTTCACGCCCTTTCTGACTGCCAGTTCAGCCAGTTTTTCATACATCTTTTCACTGACCATAGCGGATCCCTCTATCTTTTCAGATAAGCCATCAGCAGATCATAGGTGTTCTTCAGACCATCGATGTGCGTGCGCTCATAGCCGTGCGAATTCCTCGTGCCCGGACCGATCGCCGCATGGCGGATATCATAACCGGCCAGGATGCTGCCATCGCCATCCGTACCATAGTGCGGCGTGAAGATATCCATCACGTAATCGACCTTCTCATCGATAGCACATCTTCTCAGTTCACTGGTCATTCCGTAGTGATAAGGGAAACGGGAATCCTTCGCAAAGATCGAGACCTTCTTCTCATCGGAATTCTGATCCGGACCGATCGGTGCGATATCGATCGCCAGTATATCCTTGACGCCCTCAGGCAGATACGTCGTGCCATGACCGATCTCCTCGTACATCGCAAAATAGGCATAGACCTTTCTGTTCAGTTTGACATTCTCTTTTTTCAAAGTCCGCATCGCATCCAGAAGGACGGCCGCACAAGCCTTGTCATCGACAAAATGCGATTTGATATAGCCGTTGGAAACGGTGAAACGCGGGACCAGAGCGATCATGTCGCCGGTCTCGATGCCCAGTTTCCTCGTATCTTCCGCGCACTTCACATCCTCATCCAGGACGACATTGACGTTCTTGCGGAAATCGCCCAATGAATCGCGCAGTTCTTCCTCCGTGACATGGAGCGAGTTTGGGATGCGTCCGATCGTACCGGTATACACCTTGCCATCTCTTGTGTAGACGTTCACGTTTTCCATCACACAGTAGAACGGATAGAGACCGCCTACCGGACAGACGTTCAAAGTGCCGTCCGCATTGATGTGTCTGACCATCAGACCGATATCATCCAGGTGCGCAGTCACGACAAGCGGATCACCTTCACCGCCCAGATCGACGATGACGCCGCCCTTGTGCGTATGCTTCACCTCATAGCCGAGGTCTTCGATCATCTTTGTGACACACTTTTCTATCTCTTCATACTGACCGGTCGTCGAATCGACCGCCAGCAGCTTCTCAAAAGTATCCAGACAGTATTTCTCATCAAATGCCATATTTTTACCTCCTGATCAGATCATTACTCTCTAACATCTATTGTAAACTAAGCCATCGGCTTTCTTATAAGAAAAGCCGGAAGACTTTAAGCTCCCGGCTTCTCTTGACCTCAATTCAGGACCTTGATCGAATCGATCGCGTGTCCGTAGAGCAGGACGCCCGACTTGATGCCGGCCTCCGCCATGTACTCTCTCGTCTTCGGCTCCAGATTCTCGTCCTCGATGATATCTGGTATCCTGACCGGCTCGACGCCGTATAACAGTGCCGACTGGTAATAGACCTTCTCGTTCCTGGTCATGACGATGATCGGTGTCTTCGGCTTGATCTGCGACACGACACCAGGGGATCTGCCGGTATCGGTATAGACGATGATCTTGTCGACCTGAAGGATGTCTGCCAGATCGCAGGCAGCCTTGCCGACGACAGATCTCTGTGAATCATCGGCAGGACGGTATTCATTATGCAGATGGCTTTCCGTCTCCTGACAGATCTTCGCCATCATGCGGACCGCATCGACAGGATAATCGCCCGCCGCCGATTCCCCTGACAACATGACGGCCGTTGCGCCCTGATAGACGGCATTGGCGACATCGCCCACTTCCGCTCTTGTCGGACGCGGATTGTGCGTCATCGACTCCAGCATCTGCGTCGCACAGATCGTGATCTTGCCGGCCGCATTGCACTTCTCGATCATCATCCTCTGGATATAAGGGACCTGCTCAGGCGGCAGCTCCACGCCCATGTCACCTCTGGCAACCATCAGACCATCAGCAGCCTCGATGATGGAATCCAGATTCTCAACGCCCTGTGTCGACTCGATCTTGGCGATGATCTTCATCTTGGAATCATTGAAATCCATGATCGTCCTGACCGCCTCGACATCCTTTGCCGTCCTGACGAAAGACAGGGCGATATAGTCATAATCTTCCTGAATGCCGAACATGATATCCTTCTTATCCTGCTCGGAAATGAACGGCATCTTCAGATCCGCACCCGGCGCGTTGATGCCCTTGTGATTGCTGATGTCACCCGGAACGATGACCTTCGTCGTGATCTCTTTTCCATCGACCTTGGTGATCTCCAGCTCGATCAGACCGTCATTGACCAGCAGCATATTGCCGACCTTCACATCGCCCGGCAAGCCCGCATAAGTGATGGAACCGCGGGTATTATCTCCTAAAAAATCATCTGTTGAAAGTATGAACTCCTGACCTTTGACCAGGCTGATCTTTCCGTTTTCAAAATCCCTGAAACGGATCTCAGGACCCTTGGTATCCATCATCGTCGCAACAGGAACGCCCATCTCCTCACGTACCCGCTTGACGAGCTCCAGATTCTCTTTCTGTGTCTCGTGGGAACCATGAGAGAAATTGAA
>JAILBD010000269.1 GCA_024681275.1 Erysipelotrichaceae bacterium | reverse complement strand
AGTCATCAGGATCCGCACGCCATATCTGATCGAAGCGGTCAGAACGGGCGATGCGGCGATGTTGAAGAAGGGCGAATTCGTCATCTGCATCGGCACACCGCTGTCTTTGGACTATGAGGGAAGCGTGGAACTGGCCATGATCTCGGCTGCGCCGATCCAGATCGAAAACTCCATCGTGGTGGAAGAAGAGAGATACAACTATTTCCTGAACATGATACAGCTCGATACGAACCTGCTGGCTGGCTATTCGGGCTCACCTCTGATCAATATGAACGGGGAGGTCGTCGGCATCAACACGATGTCCTACAATGGCTCTCTGGTCTTCTCTTTGACGATCAATGAGGCGAAGATCATCGCCGATCAGCTGATCAGCGATTCGCTCGTTCAGCGCAGGTTCTTCGGCGTCAAGGGGACGTATCTCAAAGACATGTACAATTACGAGAAGAGCAATCTGAACCTGTCTCTGGAGACGCTGAATGGCCTTTATGTCAGCAGGATCAGAGAAAGCGGAATGGCTTATGGCGCCGGGATAAGAAATGGGGATGTGATCACAAAGATAGACGGGGAGGAGATCTCGGATCTCAATTCCTATCTCAGAAGCGTCTATTCGCCACTGGATACAGCGACATTTGAGTTCATCCGCAACGGTGAAGTATTGAACGCCGTTCTGAACGATGATTAGGATCATCTGTGTCGGCAAAGTCAAAGACAGGCATCTGAATGCGCTGATAGAAGACTATGCCGGAAGGATCAGCCACTATCACAAGCTGGAGATCGTGGAAGTCAAAGACGAGGCAGCCGGTCCGGATGAAAAGAGCGTCCTGAACAAGGAAGCGGAAAGAGTCTTGCAAAAGATCAGGGATGATGAGTATGTCATCCTGCTGGATCTGCATGGAAAGCAGATCGACTCTTTAGGACTTGCGGACAAGATCGACAGATCTTTGGCTGCACATGCCAGGATCTGCTTCGTGATCGGCGGTTCTCTGGGTCTGGGTGAAAAACTGATCGAAAGGGCGGATGAGAGGATCAAGCTTTCCGATCTGACTTTCCTGCATCAGATGACCAGACTGATCATCCTGGAGCAGATCTACCGCAGTTTCAAGATCCTGAATCATGAGACTTATCACAAGTAGACTTTTTCAAAAAATCATATTCGTTTATCTTGAATTAAAGCGCTTACATTTATATAATTATTTCATAAGGGAATATTTCCTTTAGAAGAAATGGAGGGAAGGTCATGAAAGAAATCAAGGTATTAGTTGTTGACCCTGTCGGTTTGCATGCTCGTCCTGCTACGGTCGCTGTAAACGCTGCAAGTAAGTTCAAATGTGATGTCAAGGTTTCATTTAAGGAGAGATCTGTAAATATGAAATCGATCATGGGTGTTATGTCATTAGGCATCCCTACTCAGTCTGAGATCACAATTACTTGTGAAGGTGAAGATGAAGATGCAGCAGTAGCAGCTATCGAAGAAATCTTAAGAGAACAGAAAGTAATTGAGTAAAAAGAAAAAAGGGAAGAAATTCAGTTCTTCCCTTATTTTTCATTAAGGAGACTAGAAATGGATTATAGAGAAAATTACGAAAAATGGTTGAATCATCCGAATCTCAGTGCTGAACAGAAGGCGGAACTTGCCGCCATGACGGAACAGCAGATCAAAGACTCATTCTTTACTGATGTCGCCTTCGGTACAGCGGGCATGCGCGGTCTGATGGGACTGGGCACCAACAGACTGAATATCTTCACGATCAGAAAGGCGACACAGGGCTTTGCCAACTACCTGAATCACAATGGCCTCAAGAGCGTTGCGATCGCTTACGACAACCGTTACAATTCAAAGGAATTCGCATTTGACTGTGCAAAACTTCTGGCAGGCAATGGCATCGAGACTTATATCGTCGATTCTCTGAGGCCGACACCGGAGCTGTCCTACATGGTCAGATTCTACAAATGCGATGGCGGTATCATGATCACCGCTTCCCACAACCCGAAAGAATACAATGGCTACAAGCTCTATGATGAGACAGGCTGCCAGCTGATCCCTGAGATCGCAGCCAAGGTCATCGATGAGATCGCGCAGCTCGGCGATCTTCTGGATATCGTTCCGGCTGAGGATTACGATGAGAGCCTGATCCATGTTGTCAATAAAGAAGTCGATGATGCCTACTACGCAGATGTCCTGTCCATCCAGCTGAGAAAAGGCCTGGACAAGAACTTCAAGATCGCTTTCTCTCCGGAGCATGGCACATCCTATTATCCTGTCACCGAAACATTGAAGATGGCCGGCTATGATGTCGAGTCTGTCGCAAGCCAGTCGGTATTCGATCCGGCATTCAGCGCGACCAAGACACCGAACCCTGAGGAACCAGGCGCCTATGAGGAAGTCCTGAAGCTGGCGAAAGAGATCGATGCGAAGCTGCTTCTGGTGACGGACCCTGATGGAGACAGGATGGGTGTCGGCATCAAGCATAACGGCGAGTACATCGTACTCAACGGCAACCAGACCGGTGCGCTCCTACTGGAATACATCCTGTCAACTTATGAGGATCTGGGCATCAAAGTCGAGAATCCTTGTATGTTCAACACTGTCGTCACTTCCGATATCGGCGAAGCGATCGCCAGATATCATGGCTGTGACAATGAGAGGACTCTGACCGGTTTCAAGTACATCGGCAACAAGGTCAGACAGTATGAACAGAATCACGAAAAGAACTATGTCTTCGGCTATGAGGAGTCCTATGGTTCTCTGATCAAACCGTTCGTCAGAGACAAGGATGCCACGCAGGCTTGTCTGCTTCTGGCTGAGGCATGCGCATACTATCTGTCAAAGGGCAAGACCCTGATGGATGTCATGAATGAGGCTTATGACAAGGTAGGCTACTACTACGATACCCAGTTCTCCATCATGCTTCCGGGTGCTGACGGCGCTGTCAAGCTGCAGCAGATCATGTCCAATATCAGGAACAATCCGTTGGAGGTCCCTGGTTACAAGACGCTGAAGATCGAAGACTTCAAGCTCCAGAAGAGATATGAAGATGGCAAAGAATACGAATTTGCTGAACATGACGTATCCGATGTATTAAAATATTATCTGGAAGACGGTTCTTTCATCGCGATCAGGCCTTCAGGTACTGAGCCTAAGTGCAAGTGCTATCTTTCCGTGAAGGATACGAGTATGGAAGCGGCCAAGGAGAAATGTGAAGGCTTCATTTCATACGTCAGACAGATGATGCAATGATCGATGAGATAAAAAAAGAAGCGTTAGAGAAAGGCGTGCCCATCATCAAAGATGAAGGGCTTGCCTTTCTTTTAAATTACATAGAGGAACATGGCTGCCGACAGATCCTGGAACTGGGCACGGCGGTAGGCTACTCGTCCATGGAGATGGCAGGCCTTTCTAAGGACATCCACATCGACACGATCGAAAAGAATAAAGAGATGTATGAACAGGCGGTCGCCAATATCAGAAATTCCGGTCTGGAAGATCAGATCTCTGTATTCTTCATGCCGATCGAGGAATTTGAAACAGACCGCAAATATGATCTGATATTCGTCGATGCCGCCAAGGCGCAGTACGGAAAGTACATGGAAAAGTTCCTGGATAACCTGAATGAAGATGGTGCCATGATCTTCGACAACATGATCTTCCATGGACTCATCTATGAGGTGGAAAAGATCTCTTCCAGGAATCTCAGGAACCTCGTCAAAAAGATCATTAAATTCCGTGAATTGGTGCAGAATGATAAGCGATTTGATATAATAAAATTTGATGATATCGGCGATGGAATACTCGTCTTGACCAGGAGGAAAAGTGG
>JAILBD010000208.1 GCA_024681275.1 Erysipelotrichaceae bacterium | reverse complement strand
CCTGTCATGTTCCTTGTCATTGGTCCTATCACTGCAACTTTACAGTCCTGGATGGGTGCTGCTTATACAGCTTTGTACAATCTGAATCCGACAGTCTGCGGTATCGTCATGGGCGCTGCTTGGCAGATCCTGGTCGTCTTCGGTCTTCACTGGGGCATCGTTCCTCTTGGAACTCTCAACCTCGCGCAGTACGGCCGTAACACGATCAACGCTATCACAGGTCCTTCCAACTGGACACAGGCCGGCGCAGCTCTTGGTGTCGCTTTAAGAACTAAGAATCAGCGTCTGAAAGAAACCGCTTTATCAGCTGGTATCACTGGTGTCTTCGCGATCACTGAGCCTTCTATCTATGGTGTCAACCTGCCTTTAAAGAAGCCGTTCTACATCGCTGTCGTATTCGCTGCTATCGCAGGCGGTATCGCCGGTTTCGGCAATGCTGCTGCATTGGCAGGCGGTCCGGTCGGTATCCTGTCATTCCCGCTTTTCATCGGTGAAGGCTTCGCTTACTTCGTCGTCGCAATGCTGATCGCATTATTCGGTACAGCTATTGCCGTATACCTGTTCGGTTACGATAAGAAATACGATCAGGAATAATACGATCATTCTGATCTGAACAGACCGGCAAAAGAGAAAAAACTTTTGCCGGTTTCTTTATAATAAGAGTAAGGAGAATATCTTATGTCTAATATCGTACGTCTGATCAGCGCATCTAAGTCGGATATCGAGAAGATGAGCGCAATGGAACTGAAAGAATCGATCTTTAAATCTGAAGGAAGAGTCGTCATGGGCCAGCATCTTCTTTTTGCGGGTCCGGGTGTCGTAAGAGGGGTCACAAACTCTGAACTGATGTTTGCTTGGGGAGCTGACATGGTGATGCTGAATACGATCGATCTTGATCATATGGAGGATAATCCGGGTCTTTGCGGATTGACACTGAAAGAGCTGAAGGCACGTTGCAATCGTCCGATCGGTATCTATCTGGGCTGTCCGAAAGCCGGTTCAGAGGATGGCGGAAAAAAAGCATTATATAGAAGAGAAGGGATGGTAGCCACAAGGGATCATATCCTCAAATGCAAAGAGATCGGTGCTGATTTCGTCGTCTTAGGCGGCAATCCGGGTTCCGGCACTTCGCTTAACGATATCATAGAGTGCACGAAACTTGCGAAAAAGCTTTTGGGCGACGAGATGATCATCATGGCTGGAAAATGGGAAGATGGCATCAATGAAAAGGTGCTTGGAGATCCTACTGCCGATTATGATGTGAAGGATGTCGTGAAGCAGCTGATCGATGCCGGTGCCGATTGCATAGATCTGCCTTGCCCGGGGTCACGCGGCGGTATCACTGTTGAAGATATCCGTTCCCTGGTCCAGTATGTCCATTCCTATAAACCGGGCACATTGACGATGTGTTTCCTGGATTCTTCAGTCGAATGTGCAGATGAGGAGACGATCCGTCAGATCGCGATCCTGATGAAGCAGACAGGCGCCGACATCCACGCCATCGGTGACGGTGGTTTCGGAGGCTGCAGCTGGCCAAAGAATGTCTATCAGCTTTCCGTTTCCCTGAAGGGTGAACACTATACCTGGTTCAGGATGGCTAGTGTCAATAAATAGGAGGAGATATGGGTTTTCCAAAGGGTTTCTTATGGGGTGGCGCGACAGCTGCCAATCAGTGTGAAGGCGCATGGGACGAGGATGGAAAAGGTCTTTCGACCGTTGATGTCATTCCTTTCGGCGAAGACAGGATGAAGGTCTCCAGAGGTCTCATGGAGATGCTGGAATGTGATGATAAACACACTTATCCGGCACATGAGGCCATAGATTTCTATCATCATTACAAGGAAGATATCGCTTTATTTGCGGAAATGGGCTTCAAGACATTCCGCATGTCCATCTCCTGGACAAGGATCCTCCCAAACGGGGATGATGAGATTCCAAATGAGAAGGGCGTTGCATTCTATCGCAGCGTCTTTGAAGAACTGAAGAAAAACGGGATCGAACCACTGGTCACGATCAACCACTTTGATACTCCGATCGCTCTGATCAAAAAATATGGAGGTTGGAAAGACAGAAGGATGATCGATGCCTTCCTGCATCTGTGTGAGATCCTCTTTACGGAGTATAAAGGACTGGTCAGATACTGGCTGACTTTCAATGAGATCAACATGCTGCTGCATATGCCGTTCATGGGTGCCGGTATACTTTTCAAGGAAGGCGAAGATCACGAACAGGTCAAATATACGGCAGCGAATCATGAACTGATCGCTTCCGCAAAGGCCGTGAAGCTTGCGCATGAGATCGACCCTTGTAACATGGTCGGCTGCATGCTGGCAGCAGGACAGTACTATCCGTATTCCTGCAATCCGGATGATGTGTGGGAGGGCTTCAACAAGGACAGGGACAATTATTTCTTCCTTGATGTGCAAGCCAGAGGCGCTTATCCTGTCTGGGCTTTCAAGCGGATGGAGGAACTGGGCGTATCAATAGAGCTGACTGAAGAAGACAGGAAAGCACTGAAGGAAGGGGTTGTCGATTTCGTCGCCTTCTCCTATTACTGTTCAAGATGCATCTCAACGGATGAGGAAGTATTGAAGAATCATTCCAGGGGCAATGCAGTGATGAAAGCTGTTGTCAACCCGTATCTGAAAGCATCTGAGTGGGGCTGGCAGATCGATCCATTGGGATTGCGTGTGACCTGTAACACCCTTTATGATCGCTATGAAAAACCGCTGTTCATCGTAGAGAATGGCTTAGGCGCAAATGATGTCGTGGAGGAAGATGGCTCCATCCATGATCCATACCGTGTCGATTACATGAGAAAGCATCTGGAAGTGCTTAGAGATACGATCGACAAGGATGGCATTCCGATCCTGGGCTATACAATGTGGGGCCCGATCGATCTAGTTTCCGCTTCTACCGGCGAGATGAAGAAGAGGTATGGCTTCATCTATGTGGACAAGGATAACGAAGGAAAAGGAACACTGAACAGATACCGGAAAGACTCCTTCTATTGGTACAAGAAGGTCATTGAGACCAACGGTGAGGATCTGGATTAAAAACTGACCAGAATATTAGAAAACAAAATGATATGCAAAGAAGGAAAAACTGAAACCGATTCAGGGTTTTCCTTATGATAGAAAGGAACTGATTTAATGAAACTCGCCATCGGCAATGATCATGTCGCATTAGACATGAAGAAAGAAATCAAAGAGTATTTAGAGTCCTTAGGGCACGAAGTCATCGATGTAGGGACTAACAGTACAGAGAGATTCAATTATCCGGTAAGCGGATATAAAGTCGCAAGAATGGTCGCCGACCATGAAGTCGATGCAGGTGTACTGATCTGCGGGACAGGTGTAGGCATTTCTCTTTCTGCAAATAAGGTAAGAGGCATCAGGGCCTGTGTCTGTTCCGATCCATATACTGCAAAACTGTCCAAGCAGCACAACAACACCAACATCATCGCCTTCGGGGCCAGAGTCATAGGAATAGAGACGGCCAAGATGATCTGTGATGAATGGCTGAATGCGGAATATGAAGGCGGCAGGCACCAGACCCGTATCGATATGATCAAAGAGATCGAAGAGACCCAGGATCTGAAAGCAGCTCACGACGGATTTTGATCTGCGGATCGGTTTTCTTTCCGATAAGCAGAGGGAGACTGATCAAATACTTTCTTAAAAGCACGGATGAAAGATTCCGTGTTTTCATATCCGATCATATAGGAAATCTCCGAGATCGGCATTTCCGTATTTCTCAACATCGCGGTCGCATGATTCATGCGGACCTGTCTGACAAAAGAGACGAAGTTTATACCGGCTTCGCTTTGGATCAGTTTGGAACAATAGGGTATCGAATAATGGAAATGATCGGCAACTTCTTCCAGAGTGACCGAATTGTAATGATTGTTGATGTAATTGAGGATCTGTAATCTCTTCTCATCATAATCATCGCCTTTACCTTTGA
>JAILBD010000193.1 GCA_024681275.1 Erysipelotrichaceae bacterium | reverse complement strand
GCCATAGACGATCTTGTACATCGTGCCATCATCACTGACTCTGATGATCGCGACGCTGTCTTCAAAATCCAGCCCGACATTGCGGAAGTACTTGCCGGAACCGGTGACCATGAAATATTCATTTGCCAGATCAGGAACTTCTGTCCCGATCGGACGCCATTCAGCTTCCTCATTGAGCTGATCTTTGACTTCTTCCACTTCCTCAGGCTTCATGCGGTAGGAAAGGTTGCCGCCATTCCTCTCGTGCCAGCCCTGGGCAAAACCATCTGAACAGATCCTCTTGAATCTCTCAACTAATTTCGTATTCATCCTTAACTCCTCTTGGAAAGAACTTCCTCTTCGTATCTTCTGACTTCATCATACCACTCATTATCCAGTGGCTTGCCGCAAGCCTTGCAGTAGGCATCCCAGACATCGCCAAACGGCATCGTCTTGAGCTCTTCCTGTACGACCATCAGCTCAGAAAAACGCTGTTCATCCTGCAGCTGCTTCAGAGCCTTGTTTGGCTGCAGCAGGGCATACAGCAGCGCCTTCTGTGTGTTCCTGTAACCGGTGACCCAGGCGGAGATCCTGTTGATCGACGCATCGAAGTAATCCAATGCGATATCGACTCTGTCAAGACCGCATCTGACGATCTCTCTGGCAATCTCTTTCGTCTCGTCATCGAAAAGGACGACATGGTCGGAATCCCATCTGACTGGTCTTGTCACATGCAGAGCGATCTCATCGAAGAAAGTCAGCAGCGCCGGGATCTTATCGGAAACGACCTCAGTCGGATGATAGTGACCGTTGTCCATCAACGGGATGCACTTGTCTTTGTTGGCGGCCGCGTAAGACAGACAGAACTCCGCTGAACCGACCGTGTAGGATTCGACACCGATGCCGAAGACCTTGGACTCCACACATGGCTTGACCTTATTGAAATCATACGGTTCACTCAATATCTCATCGATGCTCTGGGCGTAGCGGACTCTCGGACCCAGGCGGTCACCCGGTACATCCTTGAAACCATCGCCGGTCCAGATATTCATGACGCACTTCTCGCCAAGCTCTTCTGCCAGATAATTGGAGATCCTGATGGAAGCCTTGCCATGCTCGATCCAGAACTTTCTGGTCTCTTCATCAGCGGAAGATAAGGTCAGCGGATCACACTTCTCATGCGAGAAGAAAGTCGGATTGAAGTCGCAGCCCAGACCTCTCTGCTTGCAGAAATCGACCCATTTCTTAAAATGCTTCGGTTCCAGCTTGTCTCTGTCTGCCCATTCGCCATCCTCAAAGATCGCGTAAGAGGCATGCAGGTTCATCTTCGGTCTGCCCGGGATGAGTTTCAGAACTTCATCCAGATCAGCCATCAGTTCTTCAGGATTCCTGGCACGGCCGGGATAGTTACCGGTCGTCTGGATGCCGCCGGTCAGCGGCTTGTTGGGATCCGTGTCAAAACCTCTGACATCGTCGCCCTGCCAGCAGTGCAGTGAGACGGAAACGTTCTTCAATGTACTGATCGCCTGATCAGTATCGATCCCTAAAGCAGCATATTTTTCTTTGGCATAATCATATCTTTCGCTCATATTATCGACTCCTTTTATTTCATCTTCATTCTATAGGAAAATAAAAGCGCTTTCTATGACTGAATCAAAATAAAAAACTGTCCTTTCTTGCAATATAATAAAGTCATGAACGAGACTCTATTAAAGAAGCTCAGCACCATCACGGATGAAGAAAAAGAGATCCTTTCCGGAAAAAGCGGCATCGACCGCACGCTTTATTACAGCGACGAAGAAGATGTCATCGACTCCTCCAGGGTCCTGGCCAACGGCAAGCTGATCGACATCCGTCCGCACACCCGCTTCGTCCACTTCCCCAAACACAGTCACAACTACATCGAATTCATATACATGGTCCAGGGCGAGACGGCCCACTACATCGACGATGAAAAGATCGTCCTGAAGCAAGGCGACCTCCTCTTCCTGAACCAGCACGCTTCTCAGGAGATCCTGCCGGCAGCGGAAGGCGACATCGCTGTCAACTTCATGATCCTGCCCGCCTTTTTTGATGAATCCTTCCGCAACGTCTTCACGGAAGACAACCCCCTCAAAGACTTCATCATCAGCTGCCTGACCGCCAGAGACCTCGAATCGAACTATCTCTATTTCTCTGCCAGTGACATCCTGCCGATACAGAACCTGCTGGAGAACCTCATCTGGAACCTACTGGAAGACGAAGCCAACCGCCGCAGCATGAATCAGCTGACCATGAGCCTTCTCTTTCTTTCGATGATCAACCACTCGGAAAAGATCATCGTCTCCGACCGCTCCTATGATCAGCAGCTGACGATGGATCTCTTGCGATACATCGATACCGATTATAAAGACGCATCACTGACCGCGTTCGCAAACGAAAAGAAGATGGACGTCTACACCATCTCCCGCATCATAAAAAAACAGACCGGCAGGACCTTCAAGGATCTCCTTGAGACCAAAAGGCTCAGCCAGGCCTGTTTCCTATTAAAGAACACACCTCTGACGATCGAAGAGATCGCCATGAACGTCGGATATGAGAACCTGTCCTTCTTCTACCGTCTCTTCAAAAAGAATTACGGCATCCGACCACGCGATTACCGCCTTTCCTAGTTCCTGTTCATCGTCGAATCGATCACCTCGGACTGCGGCGGCGTTTCCACCGTCACTTCCTCGATCGATTTTTCTTTGACACTATCAAGATCGAAGTGATCGAAGACGAAACTGTAGAAATCAGATTCCTCGATCTCGATCGACATCGCATAACGGTTCTTCACGATGTTGATCATCGATTCCAGATAGGAATCGAGGCGGTCCTGATCATACTTTTCCGTATCGATCAGCCACTCCGCCTTGCCGGTCGCATAGTTGTATCTGACCTTGTCTGTCACAAAGTTGCGGTTGTAGATCTGGGCGATGTGCGCACCGCTTCCGAAGATATCCGTCCCGGCATAGAGACGGGAATCATACTGGATACCGAAGAGATTCAGGATCGTAGGCAGGATGTCCACGTTGCAGCATGGCGTATCGACCTCGATCTTTTTTCTTAAGCCGCTGTTGTAGATGATGCAGGTAGACTTGAAACTGTCGAAATCCTCATCCATCTCCTCGCCTGAAAGTGCCTTGTATCCGTAGTCTGTCAGATAGTACGGATAGTGGTCACCAGTCAGGACGATGACCGTGTCATCCAGTCTGCCTGCTTCTTCCAGTCTCTCCACCAGATAAGTCATCGCTTTCTCCAGCTCGTAATTGGCAGCCAGATAGCCGATGGCACTCTCCGGCAGATACTCCTCCACCAGGGAATCGACAGTCCTTATGTTGCGATAGACCATGATGTTGTTGGTCGTGTAGTTGCCATGACCCGAGAAAGTCATGTAGTAGGTGCAGAACTGTTTGTCGTTGATGTAGTCATCGACAGACTGTTCCATCATCTCCAAATCGGAAGCCGGCCAGGCCGTCGTGAACTTCATGCCATCATTCATGAACTTGCAGGTGAAACCCATGTTCGGCAGCGTCCTGTTCCTTCCGTAGTAATTGCCCAGATAGTTGTGATAGCCTCTGCTTTCGATATCTTCAAAAATATTGAACATGTTGCCCAGAGCCATCGACATATCCTTATCCATCGACTGGCCCATCGTTCCGGTGATCTTGCCCATGTTCGTTTCCTTGCGGGCCACATCCGGCCACACGCCGGTCAGGAAGGCGTATTCGCCGTTGGTCGTCGTGTTGCGGAAAGAATTGTAGTAGTTGTTCAACACGATGCCGTTGTTGGCCAGCTTGTACAAAGTCGGCGTGACATCCTCATCGATCGCCAAAGACGAAAAGGATTCCGCACAGATATAGATGAGGCTCTTTCCCTCAAAGAGACCTGTGTAGTCGTTCTGCCTGGTCGGCGTGACGCCATCAAGATACTCACACAGAGCCTTGATCGTATCATCATCGCTTTGCGCAGCCAGAGCATCGAAATCCAGACCCTCAAATCTGTTATACTGGATCGCATCGACGACGATCGTCTCCTTGACTTCCTCAACAGCAGCCTCCTCATTCGCCTGCAGCACAGAGCCATTCTTGGAAGAACCGAATAATGAATAACGCAGTTCCACGACAAAGTTCGGAAGCACACCCAGTTTTCTGGAAGCCGTGTCCGTATCGACATAACGGCTGTAGTAGGCGCCATACGCGGTATGATCGGCAGTGCCTGCCAGAGGCAGAGCGGAAACGATCATGAACCAGCTCACAAAGACCAGCCCCAGCATGGCCAGGTGACCTTTGATCCCATAGGCGCTCTCTTTCTTTTTCCCCGTAAGTGTC
Organism: Erysipelotrichaceae bacterium; assembly: GCA_024681275.1. The sequence continues at coordinate 235 of JAILBD010000193.1, read as the reverse complement.
AGGATCAGCTCGATCAGACCCGGCAGTTCAAAGAAAAGGATCAGGCCCATGTTCTCGCTCACCGTCGTCTTCAGGCTCCACCAGAAGCTGTTGATCGCATCGGTACCCATGCCCATCATGGAAACGGAAGCCAGGGAACCGAAGGTCTTGTAGTAGATGAAATCACCGACATAGAAGAAACCGACAGCCAGCAGGATCAGCGACTTGAAGATGCCGTCGCTCTTCAGATGCTTCG
>JAILBD010000141.1 GCA_024681275.1 Erysipelotrichaceae bacterium | reverse complement strand
CTCTTTGTCCTGGTAAGACTGATCAAGAAAGGCTACAGACCAACTCAGCTGATCGCAGGCATCTTCGTGATCGCTCTGGTCGGTGCTTTACTGGGTATCTTCTAAAAAAGGATTCAGGAGATGGGAAATTCCCATCTCCATTCTTCTTATAGACCTTTCACGCAAAGATCTATAAGAAGGATCAAGAAAGAAAGAAAAAAAGAGGTGAGCTATGGTAACGATGCTGGATTGTATCAGAAGAAGTGAGAAGATAGGTCACATCATACTGGACAAAGCAAAAGAAAACACGGAAGGTCTGAAACAGATCACAGACCTGACAAAGATCGACGAGATCGTCGTGATCGGATCAGGATCGAGCTTCAACGCAACGCTTTGCGAAGAGAACTTCCTGGAAAAAGTCAGCGGACTGAGAGTCACTGCCTATCTGCCTAACAACTTTGAGAAGAGACACTTCATCAACAGGAACGCGCTGTATCTCTTCGTATCCCAGAGCGGAACGTCCTCCCTGGTCAAGCAGCAGATCATCAAAGTCAAAGGACTGGGCTGCAAGACTGTCGCGATCACCGACGACAGCGATTCTCCGATCGCCAAAGAAGCGGATCTCAACATCTCCATCGAAGTCGGCGGCGAAGAATACGGATACCGCACAGTCGGCTTCTGCGCGACTCTGCTGACCCTGCAGGTCATCGGCCTCCGGATCGGACTGGAAAGAGGCGCTATCAGTGAAGAAGCCTTTGACGGATACGTCGCGGAAGGACGCAAGGCTCTTGCCCATCATCCGGAAGTGATCGAAGATACGCTGAAATGGTTCGAAGCCAACAAGGACGATCTGAAACCATTGAGATCGCTGATGTACTACGGCGGCGGAGAGCTTTACGGCGTCGCAGTGGAAGGCGCATTGAAACTCATGGAGACTCCGAAAAAGTATCTGGCCTTTGGCTATGAAGCGGAAGACGGCATCCATGGTCCTTGCTACGCCTTCGGAAAAGGCGATGCCATCCTCTTCCTGAACGACGGAGTCAATGACAGGCAATACGCTCTGAACATGGCAAGATTCTCCAAGGAAGAACTCGGTCTGGGCTTCGTCTTCGGACCGGAAACGATCGACGAAAGAGACCTGCGCATCGTCCCCGTATCCGAGAACTTCAAGGCACTGGAATTCGTACCGAGCGTGCAGATCATCGCCTATGAGATGGCCCTGCTCAACGGCGTCGACGTCCTGCCGATGTCGATCCGGATACCGCACGTATCCACGAAATACTTCCAGACACACAACGGTTAAAGAAGGAACAAAAAAACTCATGAACGCATTCATGAGTTTTTTATTTCTTCTTTCAGATCTTTGAACTACTCCATCTCCCTGCACTTCTTCAGCAGTTCGATGATAGGCAGCTTCTGAGGACACTGGCCTTCGCACTGGCCACATTCGATGCACATCGAAGCCTGACCCTTTCCGGCGGTCACATCCGCATAATCGCCTTTCACATCCAGACCCGGATCCAGGACCTTTCTGTTCCAGACGGAGAAGATGTCAGGGATAGGGATCTGCATCGGACAGCCTTCCGTACAATAGTGGCAGGCTGTGCACTTGATCGTCTCGTCGTTGTTGAGGATCTCCTGCGCCTTGGCGATGACTGCCATCTCTTCCTCGTTCAGTGGCTTGAATTCCTTCATGTAAGAGAGGTTGTCTTCCATCTGCGCGATATTGGACATGCCGGACAGCACCGTGATGATGCCGTCTTTGGAAGCGACATAGCGGATCGCCCAGGAAGCGAAAGATGGCTCCGGATCGTATGCTTTGAAGACCTTCTTGACCTCAGGGATCGGATCAGCCAGCTTGCCTCCCTTGATCGGCTCCATGACCGTCAGAGGTTTGCCATGGCTCCTTGCCACTTCGTAACATCTTCTAGACTGTATCTTCTCATCTTCCCAGTCGGCATAGTTGATCTGCAGCTGCACGAAATCGACTTCCGGATGTTTCGTCAACAGTTCATCCAGCAGTTCCGGGGAACCGTGGAAAGAGAAGCCGTAATGTTTGATCAGGCCCTCCTCTTTGCGCGCCTTGACGAAATCCCAGCAGTGGAACTCATCATACTTGGCAACATTCCTCTCGCCCAAGGCGTGAAGGAGATAGAAATCGAAATAACCGGCGCCGGTCCTCTCCAGGGAAGTGTAGAACTCCTGATGAGCGAAAGCCTCATCGACACACTTCGGATAACCGGCATTCAGTTTGGTACACACATAGTAAGCATCACGAGGATATCTTTCGGCTACTGCCAAACGGAACGCCTCTTCAGAAGCGCCATCATCATATACATAG
>JAILBD010000140.1 GCA_024681275.1 Erysipelotrichaceae bacterium | reverse complement strand
TCCCGGGGCAAGCGACTGTTCATAAGCGACACCATAGCCATCCATTTTGATCGGCAATCTGGAAAGCTCCCAGTAGCTGATCACTTCTTTTCTGGTCCAGCCACTGAAATCAGGCAAAGTCATGCTGTTGCCATCTGTCAGCAAATATACTTTCTGATAAGTATAGACATCATCCCTGTATTCCGGATACTGTCCGATGATCCTTGAACCATCAGAGATCTCTATGATCTTCGCATCCATTTTTGAAAGGATCTCCCTGGCTTCATAAAGATCTTTGGAAAGCAGGTTTGGCATCTCGTAACGTTCGATGTATCTGAAGCCATCCTCCCCTTCATCCGGAAGGATGATGTTTTCCAGAAGCGCGATCCTGTCGATCAGATCAGGGATGGGCTTGATCTCATAGTTGTAGTAGACCGTCTCAGGAGAGACATAGGCAAAATAGACCATGTATTCCGGATCCTCATACGGGAATCCCAGCATGCAGGAAATGATGTTCTGGTCCTCGGCATATCCTCCATCAAGCGGGATCTCGGAAGTTCCCGTCTTGCCCATGACATCTACTGTTCTTGCCGCATAGTGCCGGCAAGTCCCATCCGGCTCAGAAACGACCCTTCTGAGAAGATCCTGCATCTGCTTGGCTGTGGAACTTGAGATCGGCGTCGAAACGACTTTCCGGCTCCCCTGATAGACGACGGTATTGCTGTTAGGATCGACGATCTTCTCGATGAAATAAGGTTTGATCATCTCACCATTTCCAAAGATGGCTGTATACGCCTGCAAAAGCTGCAGCATCGTCGTCGAAGAACCCTGGCCATAGGTCGCTGTGATATCATCGACCGGAGAAAGACCATAGTTGGTATAGCCGGCCACTTCGTCGATCCCGTCAGAATTCACCCTCTGATACAGATGATAGCGATCCAGATAATCTTTAAAATTGTTGATACCGACATATTGCGAAAGCAGGGTTGCTGTTGCAACGTTGCTCGAATAGATCAGTCCGTAGTCCAAAGGGATATTGCCCCAGTCAAGACGCGAAACGTTGTAGATGCAGCCGAGCTGATCCCCGGCATAAGTGCGCCCTGTAGATGCCGTATAGCAGTAAGGTGAAGAATCAAAGTCTCTGTCACCATCATAGACACCAAGATCCATAGCTGCGGAATAAATGACGGCTTTCATGACAGAGCCCGGTTCATAAGCCAATTGTGAACCGTAATTGACTTGCACATCATCGGCAGACAGATTGTTTGGATCATAGGAAGGTGTCTGACCCCAGGCCAGTATCTTCCCTGTCTTGACCTCGACCACAGCACCCCATGCTCTGGAGGCGTTTTTCGCTTCCATCGTAGTGGTCAAAGCCGTATTGAGAGCTTCCTGTATGGAGACATCCAGTGTCAGATAGACATCATAGCCGTTGACAGCATTCAAAGTCTCTTCGAACATGCCCGGCAGGATATATCCATACTTGTCTCTCTGATACGAATGGTAGCCGTCAGTACCGGACAGCTCGTCATTGAGATATGATTCGATACCCAGTTTGCCGATCAGTTTACCTGTGTTGTCAGATTGGGCAAAACCGACCAGCTGCGGTGAAAAAGTCTCTCCAAAAGGATAATAGCGTTTGTAGGAATTGCGGAAATCGATGCCATGCAGCCCTTCGATCGCCTCGATCTGTGCCTTCTTTTCTTCGCTCAGATTCCTTCCGGCAGCACCAAGCTCCACCTGATAGAGATCCGGATTGGAAGTCAGAATGGCATAGATATCGCTCGGATCCATCTCCAGGATCGGCGCAAGAGCCTGAGCGGTGAACAAAGGATTGTCGACATATGCCACTTCGTCCGAACTTGAAAGCCTGTCCTGATCCAGGTAACAGATGATATCATAGGTCTTCACGTCCTGTGCAACGATCGCTCCGGCGTTATCATAGATATTCCCTCTGGAGGCGAAGATCTTTTCTTCAACATTGGAAACTGACTGCACATAATCCTTCAAAGAAGTATTGGATCGGATGTGAAGCTTAAGGATCGTAACTAAAAAAACGTTGACGATGACCAGAAGTGTCATCCCCAACATTAAAAAATAGAGAAAACGAAGCGTTTGATTACTTCGTTTCATTTTTTATTCTCCGTTGACTGAGATGATATTGTCACTCAGCTGATCAAGATTTGCAGCGGAAGCAGCTGCATAGATCCTGTCTTTGCTTTCAAGATTTGAGATCTCATAGGTCAGAGTCTGGTTCTGAGATTTCAGAACAGTTACCTCTTCATTCATCGTCTGGATCTTCATCGTGAGTTTGGTATTCATCGTGTTGACCAAAAGAGAGCTTGCCAGCCATGCAAATAAAGAAAAAGTAAAAAGTATGATCGCGAAACCATTGAAACTGAGTCTTCTTTTCCTTCTCTTAACTATCTTTGCCATAAACCTTTTTTATTCCCCTGATGATAGCGCTCTTTGCACGGCGATTCTTTTCTATCTCATCATCATCTGCCTTGTCGCCGTGGTTCAACAAAATGTAATCTGCTTTTTTGACTTCTTCAGGAGCCAAAGGGATCCTGATATCATCCTTGACTGTGGTCAGAGACTTGAAACAGCGCTTGACCAGTCTGTCTTCCAACGAATGGAAAGTGATGATGACGAGATTCCCGTCAACATTGAGAATCTCGTCAAAACTGTTGAGAAATGTTTTCAGCGAATCCAGTTCGTGATTGACTTCTATCCTGATCGCCTGGAAACTCTGTTTTGCCGGATGCCCCTTTTTTGAAAGCACCTTTGCCGGTAAAGCTTCCCGGATGACCTCGACCAGTCGTGAAGTCGTCGCGATCGGTCTGTTTTTCACGATGTTTGCGGCAATCCGGCGGGCGTTCTTTTCTTCACCGTACTGCCAAAGGACACGTGCCAGTTCTTCTTCGCTGTAATCGTTCACCACCTCATAGGCGCTTAAACGATCCTCTCTGTTCATCCGCATATCAAGCGGACCATCAAAGCGGTAAGAGAAACCTCTTTCCGCCTCATCAAACTGCGGAGAAGAAACACCCAGATCCAGGAGGATCCCATCCGCATGTTTGACATATTCTTTCATATTCATGAAATTGTCATGAATATAAACGACATTATCGTATTCTTTCAGTTCTTCTCTGGATTCTCTGATCGCCTCTTCATCCAGATCGAAACAGAAGAGTTTTCCGTTGCCGAGCCTTTCAAGGATCAGTCTTGAATGGCCTCCCCTTCCCAGTGTCCCATCAACATAGACGCCGCCTTCTTTGATTCCCAGCAGTTCGATCGCCTTTTCCGGCATCACAGATACGTGCTTAGTCATTGTTCAGAAGTTCACTGAGATTTTCGGCAACTTCTTCAAAGCTTTCAGAAGCTGTCTCGTAATAAGCTTCCCAAGCCGCCTTATCCCAGATCTCGATATGATCGTTCGCGCCGATTACGACACATTCTTTCGTGATATTGACAGGTTTGGAAAGAAACGCCGGTATCTGGATACGTCCCTGATTATCGAGCGTGCATTCGGTTGCGGTACTTGTGAGCATCCTGATGTACTGACGGGCCGCCTTCTTAGTCGTGGGCAGTTTGTTGACTTCCTCAAACAATTTGTCCCACTGTTTCAGGGAGTAGATCGTCAGACAGCCATCAAGGCCTCTGGTAAGGATAAACGCAGAATTGAGTTCATCTCTGAACCTGCTGGGAATGATGATCCTGCCTTTGGCATCCAGATTGTGTTGGTATTCACCTATGAACATTTCCCACTTTTACCCACAATATACCACTTTCTACCACTATTATTTCATTTTATGGGCTGAAAGTAAAGAAAAAGTGCAGGAATTTCCTGCACTTTTACTTGAATTTCGCGATCCGGACACTAAAAAATCGCATGAAAAAAAGAAGATCCCTCTTCTTTCTTTACAAAACTATTTTGCGCCGCAATTAGGGCATGCACGATGAGCCATTTTATATTCACCGCAAGATGGGCACTTGACCAATGTCGGCGGTGTCAATTTATAATGGGTTCTTCTCTTGGCTTTACGTGTCTTTGAGTTTCTTCTCTGCTGAACAGCCATTGTTAATCATCCTCCTCGAATCTGTACTCTTTAAGCTTCTGTAACCTCGGATCGATCTGGTCTTTTTTGGACGCCTCATAGTCTTCTTCGGATACAAAAACCCAACCGTCCCCTCTAGAATACTCTATTTTTTCTTTTTTTACAACTTTTATCGGAACTTCCGGCAAAATGATATAAAGTACCAGATCTTCCAGTTCCGTATTCTCATTGAGGAAAAAACCATCTTCGCTCTGCTTATGCACGACGAGTTCATCTTCGTGGACCTCGAAAGGAACTTCGACATCTTCCAGAGAAATGGCACACGGACATATCATTTTCCCTTCCACCGAATAATCGATATGCAGTTTATCTGAAGCATCGTAGTAGAAGATGATCTGTCCACGCACATCTTCAAGACGGCGTAGAAAGACGTTATCCTCGACTTCATATCTGTCGATATTGACCGGATAGACTCTTTCACTAGTCATATTGACCAGATCTTTAAGATATATTTTCATACCGCTATTATATAATATTCTTGTGAAAACAGCAGGCATCATCGTCGAATACAATCCGTTCCACAACGGTCATCTGCATCATATCCGGGAAACTCTGAAGATCAGCGATCCTGACGTGCTTATTGCCTGCATGTCCGGAAATTTCAATCAGCGCGGCGACCTTTCCATCGTCGACAAATTCCAGAAAACGCAGGCAGCCCTTGACCATGGTGTAGACCTGGTCGTCGAACTGCCTTATATCTGCACCGTGCAGAATGCCTATGTCTTTGGAAAAAGTGCTGTCACCATCCTGAACAAGCTTGGCATCGACGAACTCGTTTTCGGTTCCGAGACCAACAATCTGGAAGAACTGAAAAAATACGCGGAACTCGAAGTCGATGTGACCAGACTGCGTCAGCTGCTTCACGATGGCAACTCCTATCCCCGATCATACGGGCTCTTGAGCGGGTCCCTGTATCCAAATGACATGCTGGCAGTGACATATCTCAAAACGTTGAAAGATACTTCCATCAACCCAATCAGCATTCAAAGGACCAACGATTACCTTTCGACCGATCTTGATCTGGTCGCTTCAGCTACGGCGATCAGAAAAGCGGTCAAAGAAGGAAAAGATGTCTCCATGGCAACACCGATGAGTATGACTGATCCTGTCTTCACAGAAGATCTATGGCCATATCTTCGCAAGCTTCTGCTTACGATCGACAGTCAGGAATTATCAGAGATCTTTCTGGTCAGCGAAGGGATCGAAAACCTCTTCAAAGAAAATGCGATCAGATATACGGATTATGAAGGATTCCTACAGGCATCCGTATCCCGAAGATATACGCGTTCCCGCATCCAGCGTATCTTGCTGCATATTGCCTGTCACATCAGAAAGAAAGATGTGGAAGCCCTGCCTGAAGCCGATCACATCAGAGTCCTTGGTTTCGATCAGAAAGGGCGCGAACTGCTGAAACGGATAAAAAAAGACGTCAATATCGTGACGCAGTTCAAAAACATACCGGATCCCTACAAGCAGATCGAGTGGAAGACAAATCTTCTCTACGCCTCGCTTCTAAAAGATCCGAACGCCTATATCAAAAGAGAGCTTCAGGGCCCTGTCATAAAAAAGTGATCTGCATTCAAGCAGATCACTTTTACATCAGTACGTTGTGATAGACTTCCTGAACGTCGTCGACTTCATCCAGGTTATCCAGCAGTCTCTGCCAGAGTTCCTTGTCGTGTTCATCAGTCAAAGTGACATATTCCTGCGGAAGCATCTTGATCGCGCAGACTGAATACTCACAGTCAGGGATCAGTTCATCGATCGCTTCCTGAGCCTTGTGCAGATCAGTCGGTACAACATAGACCGTCATCTCACCGTCTTCAACTTCCAGATCTGTCACATCGACATCGGCGTTGATCAAAGTATCCAGCATCGTATCCTCATCTTCGTATTTGAAGGACAGGACACCAAGGTTGTCATAGGTAAACGAAACAGAACCTTTGACACCCATCTTGCAGCGTGACTTGTTGAAACACTGGTTCATAGCTGCCACAGTGCGATTTGAGTTATCTGTCAGGCAATCAATGATGATCGTTGCATTGCCAGGTCCGAAACCTTCATAACGGAGCGAATCATAAGACTCGCCTGTACCGCCTTTCGCCTTCTCGATCGCTCTCTTGATGACATCGACAGGTACCTGGTTCGCTTTGGCTTCTTTGATCTTCGATCTTAACGTGAGGTTCATTTCAGGGTCAGGAACGCCTGATTTGGCAGCGATATAGATCTCTTTGCCATATCTAGAATAAACTTTCGATTTCATTGCTGCGGTCTTAGCCATTGCAGCAGCTCTAACTTCATGCGCTCTTCCCATAATTTCACCTCTCAAAAAATTTTTACTTCTATATTTTAATACTAAATCAGCATATTTACAAAAAAGATACTTGAAAAGGCTGCCTGGCAGCCTTTTCTCTCTTCATTAATTCAAAACTTCTTTGACTAATCCGATGACATCTGTTTCGGTATGGCATTTCAGAGCTTTGGAAGCAAGCTCCTCCATCTCAGCCTTTGACAGATTGGTGATGATCTTTCTGGTCGGAAGGATCTTGGTCGCAGACATTGAGAATTCGTCCAAACCCAAGCCCAGGAGTACCGGAGCAGCCATTGGGTCACCGCCCATTTCGCCGCACATGCCACACCATCTGCCCTGAGAGTGGGCACCATCGATCGTCATCTTGATCAGGCGCAGGATCGAAGGGTTGAGAGGCTGATACAGATATGCGACTTTTTCGGACATTCTGTCAGCTGCCATTGAATACTGGATCAGGTCATTGGTACCAATCGAGAAGAAGTCAGCATATTTTGCGAATTCATCAGCCAGGACAGCAGAAGCAGGGATCTCGACCATCATACCGATCTCGATCTCATCAGATACTGCAACACCCTCTGCTTTCAGTTCTTCTTTTGTCTCCAGTACGAACTGTTTTGCGTTCTTGAACTCGTCGACAGTCGCGATCATCGGGAACATGATCGCCAACTTTCCGTAAACGGAAGCGCGAAGCAATGCTCTGACCTGTGTCTTGAAGATATCTTTTCTGTCAAGGCAAAGCCTGATCGCTCTGTATCCGAGGAACGGATTCATTTCCGGATCGAATTCGAAGTAAGGAAGCTTCTTGTCACCGCCGATATCCAGCGTCCTGACAACCACTCTCTTGCCTTCAGCTCTTTCCAGAACGACCTTATACGCTTTGTACTGTTCTTCTTCAGTCGGGAAGTCTTCAGTTGATTCCATGTACAGGAACTCTGTACGATACAGACCGACACCCTCAGCGCCATTGGCGATGACATTGTCCATATCTTTTGGAGAACCGATATTGGCTACGAGCTCTACCTGATGACCATCGAGCGAGATCGTCGGCTTATCAAGCAGCACCTGCAAGGCTGCTTTCTCTTCCAGGAATCTGACTCGTCTCTCTTCGTATTCTTTCAGTTCTTCTTCAGTCGGATCGATGATGACATCGCCCTCTTTTGCATCAAGGATGATCTTGTCACCGTGTTTGCAGGAAGACATGATGCCTGTGCAGCCGACTACTGCCGGAAGTCCAAGCGCAACCGCCATGATCGCAGCGTGCGAAGTCTTGCCACCGATCTCTGTTACGAAGCCCAGCGCATACTTCTTGTTGAGCTGAGCTGTATCAGAAGGAGTCATCTCTTCAGCGACGATGACGACTTCCTCATCGATCGCTGTCAGATCAGGAATAGTCAAACCGAGGATATTGCATAAGAGCCTGAAGGAAACATCCTTGATATCAGCTGCTCTCTCTTTGAAATAAGCATCATCCATTGACTCAAACATTCCGACCATCATATCAGAAACGGTCTTGGTCGCTTTATCAGCAGTAGCGCCGTCTTTAATCATGCCGGTGATCTGATCTTTATATTCAGGATCCTGTGCCATCATCAGATGGGCATCGAAGATCGCCAGTTCTTCAGGAGCCAATGTTGCACTCGCTCTCACTTTGATCTGCTCGATATCACTGATCGTCTTATTCAAAGCATCCTCAAAGATCTTAAGTTCCTTTTCGGGATCTCCTTGTCCTTCATTGATCACGATCGTCGGCTGTTCGAGCTTGTATACCTTGCCAATGGCGATACCGCTCGAGGTTGCTATTCCTTTTAAATTCATTTTTCGTCCTCTCTTTATATCAATAATTATACTTCCCTAAGCGCTTACAAACAATGAAGAAAATTCTCATAAGCTCTTTTTCGATGGCGATAATAAGCGGAGGGAGAGAGATAGGACTTGAACCAGTCTCCCCTTCTCCCTTCCATTAATTCATTTCTGATGATCAGCTTATCAGCCTCATTGAGACACTCGTAGGTCATATCGATATGGCCGACGATACATATGCTTCTTTCCAGCGTCCTTTTATCGTATTCGAACGTCCCTTTCTGTGCCTCTGTGAGGACTCTTTTAGATTTCATATACTCTCTAGAGAGTAATTCGATCTCGAATTTCTTTTTGTCGAACCCTTGCATAGCTCCCCTTATGTTTTAATCAAAGGCCCGAATATCAATTAATATGCCCATTGATCATTCACCGACTTCGATAAGTCCGTATCCTCCATCATTCCTTTTGTACACGACCGCGATCTTTCCACTGTCTGCATCCTTGTAGATGAAGAATGAGTGTGAAAGCATCTCCATGCGCATGATAGCCTCATCGAGGATCATTTCATCCGCATAGACAGTCTTGGTCCTTACAGGAGTTTCTTCGCTATCGTCCTGATCAGCTACGTAGAAGTTTTCGGCTAAAGATTCTTTGTGTCTTCTGGACAATCTGCCCTTTTGTCTTCTGATCTGATCTTCCAATTTGTCGATAGCGAGATCTACCGCAGTCGAGAAGTCTTCATGCACGACTTCCGACCTGAGCAAGCCGACCTTGGTAGGAACGTTGACCTCCACCTTAAGGCCTTCTTCTCCGTAGATCTTGACTGTAACCTTGGCACTCTGTGCCTCATCGATGACGACATACTTGTTGAGATCTGAGAGACGATTTTCGATCTTCTCTCTCATTGCGTCATTGATCGTTACATTCTCACCGTAAATCGCAAATTTCATAAGTCTACCTCCTTTTTTCTCTATTTAGACTCAATGATGAGTTTTACAAGCCATTTATAGACCAGGAACAATCCGTAGGCATCCAAAGAACAGTATTCCTTCAGATTTTCCAGGATCTTTTCTCCATCCTGCGTCTCACTTTTATCGACATCACGCCAGTTGAACACGGCTTCCATTCCGTCATAGATATCCAGATCTTTATAGGAATAGTCGGAACAGATGTCAACGAGCTTTTTCAATGTGAAGTTCCCCTGCATCCGTACATCGTAGATCATGCCCTCCAGGAATGGTTCAGCAAGATCGAAAAACCTCTCATTGATGCTTTCAAGCCTATCCCTGTATTCCGGGAACATCTCTCCAAGTTCCGTCAGTCTCAGACACTCCGCACCCCAGGCGTTATATGCCAGGACCGGGCCGGAATCCGGAAGATACTCAAACAAGGCCTCGACGAATTCTCTTCGGCAATCTCCGGTCCCCAAAAATGTTCGATGTTCCATGTGACCTGCTTCATCGATGTAATATAGCGCAAACTCAAAGCAGACCACGTCCATCGGCTTCATGCCTTTATAGACCGGCACCAGGTAACGATCCCATTCAAAATCGATGAAAGAGATCGGCCTTCCCGATACCCTGTTGAGCCACCGGGTGAGAGGATACCTGTCGATGAAGAGACCACCATTTCGTGAAGCCATGATCTGTGCATACTGGACTTTATTGCCCTCGAGCTGATCCGGATCCGCATCCTTCAGGCTGCGGATACCATCCTGATACATCTTATTCTTGTTTTGACTTGAGACCAGTGTCAGGATCGAATCATCCGCTTCCTTTTCTTCATTTGGAAAACAGCGTTCATAATACTCACAAAGTCCATTAAGCTTGCAATAACGACATTTTTTCGGGCTCTGCGCATCCGGATCAAAAGATCCCATTTGTCCGATCAGGGAATGATAATCAAATTCTTCCCTCTCGACCAGATCTCTGATCCTCTTCTTTTTAAATGTATTGCTGCAAATAAAGAGCTTCTCAGGATCCAAAACCCCCTCATTGACGTAGTCACCGTTGAAAGAAAGCAGAAAGATCTCCCCAACTTCAAGGCCCGATCTTTTAACGATCTGATAAGTCACCCTATAAGTCATGAGATCCAATTCCCTGACGATAGAACCGTAATAAATAAAATAAAGATCAAAAACGTTTCCGTTTTTGTGCACCAAAGGAACATTCACCCTCATTTCACCATCTGTGAAACGCGGATGAAAGAACCATTCATATTGATCTATCTCAGAAAAGAACCTATCAGCAGGATCATTTCTTACTCCCTCAAAACAATCATTTATACCGAAATACCTTTTTACGAGATCAAAGATATTCTCATCAGCACGCAGATATGGCTTAAACACGCTGTTGACATCCTTACTGAAGCAGTAAAGACGTCCACAACGCAGAAACTTTTTTAAGTCGCTTATATGATACATATCTACCTCTGTCTTTATTATATCGTAATTTGTTGATCAATGCTAAAAAGATTCTATAGCCGGTATCCTTCTCATCGATTGAACTTCTGCAAAAGCGTCTTTATAATTGAGATATGAAGATCTATTGCGAAAAATGTCACGAAGACATCAGCGCTGAATGCAATAAAGCGATAGAGAACTATTCTGTAGGAAGAGTCGTCTGTCCCAAATGCCACCATCAGCAAAAAAGATACATCTCGGAAGCAGACATCCTTCTGTTTTTTGGGATCAGCGAAGTCCTTTATATCGCCTTGAGCCTCTTGTCTGTTTTGATCTTCAACAAGATGGGGATAAGCATCTTATCGGTCATCTTGCTGATAGGGCTTCTTGTCGGAGCCTATTTTGTTTCAAAGTCTTTCTCTTCATCGATCTACGAAAAAGCCTTCTTAAAAGCTGAAATCAAAAACAAGGTCTTCGATGAAGACCAGAAAGCGATCCAGCGCAATATCAGCTGGCAGTTCATGCTGTTTTTCGCGATAACGATCACATACATCACATCCAGTGAAGGAAAGATCTTCTTCGGACTAGCAATGCCTCTGGCAGCTGCTATGACATTCCTGAAACTGTTCCTTCAGCTGAAAAACGAAAAAGGTTCTTAAGAAACATATGAAAATTGGATTCCCGTTTGGGAATCCAATTTTTGATTCAATTATTTCTTAGCAATATACTTTCTGATATCCAGAGCGATAGCTACCACGATAACGATACCCTGAACGATGTAAGTCCATGCGGTATCGATCCCTAAGAAGGTCATCTCGATCTTCAGGATCTCGAAGACCAGAACGCCCATCAGGATACCGGAGACCTTGCCAGTACCACCGTTGACGGAGACACCACCGATCGTACAGCCGGCAATAGCAAACAGTTCATATCCAGCGGCCAAGTTCGATGAAGTACCACCGGCTTTTGCTGCAAGCATGAAGCCCGCCAAAGCAAACAGTGCCGCAGCGATCATGTAGGAGATGATCGTCATTTTGGTCGTGTTGATTCCGGAGACCTCAGCAGCATCCGGGTTTCCGCCGATCGCATACATCTTCTTGCCATATGGGGTATGGTTATAAAGGAACCACATCACCAGCATGACGATAGCGGTCACGATAGCCAGATTCGGAATCAGTTGGATCTTCATGAAAGAACCGGAAGCCCAGTCAGTATATTCCGGGATCAGACCGCCGATAGGCTGCGCGCCTGTAAAGATCAAAGCGATACCATATACGATCGTCTGCATGCCGTATGTTCCGATGAAAGCCGGCACATGAAGTTTTGTGACGACCAGTCCGTTGATGATGCCAAATGTGATCGCGAATCCAACCATAACCAGGAGACATACCAGCCACATGTTTGGCGGAGTGAGGTTTGGGTAGACTTTGCTGGCATAATCGACCCTCTGCAGAAGAGTCGCGCAGATACAGCCGGCAAGACCGACCTGACGTCCGGCGGAAAGGTCGTTGTTCCTCATGATCAGAACACCCGAAATACCCAAAGCGATGACCATACGGACAGAAGTGTTTGCCAAGAGGTTCTTGATGTTCGCCATCGAGAAGAACCTTGGATTCTGTAAACCGACAAATATCGCTGAAGCAATGATCAGGATGATCAGTGCATTATTGACTAAAAACTGAACGATATCAAATTTCTTTTCTTTATTCACTTTTTCTGACATATTTTTCTCCTTTAACTAACGAACGTCGTAGAGAGTTCCATGATCTTTTCCTGATTCATATCTTCGCCTTCAACGATGCCGGTGATCTTTCCTTCACACATGACCATGATCCTGTCACATATGCCGATCAGTTCAGGCATTTCGGATGAGACGACGATGATCGTCTTGCCTTCCGCAGCCAGCCTGCCGATGATGGAATAGATCTCGTATTTCGCACCGACGTCGATACCTCTGGTCGGTTCATCCATGATCAGAACCTCAGGTTCCTTTGCCAACCAGCGTGAAATGATGACTTTCTGCTGATTGCCGCCGGAAAGATTCTTGATCAGTGTTTTGGTGCTAGGAGTCTTTATCGATAGTTCATTGATCGATTTTTCAACGATATCCCTGATCTTTTTATGATCCAGCATCACGCGATACTTCAGATAATCATTGAGTGAAGCCACAGCGACATTGTCACTTACCGAAAGGACACCGAAGATACCATTGCCTCTTCGGTCTTCCGTGATCAGGGCAATGCCGTTTCTGATCGCATCTTCCGGGTTTTTGATCTTCAAAGTCTGACCGTTGAAGAACACTGTACCGGAACTGATGCCACGCATTCCGTAGATCGCTTCCATCAGTTCTGTCCTCTGTGCGCCTACCAGACCGGCAACGCCGAAGATCTCACCCTTTCTTACCGAGAATGAACAGTCTTTGAATGAACCTTCAATAATTGAATCAAAGTCCTTTACTTCAAAGATTGTTTCACCAGGAGTGTTGACTTTTGGCGGATAGAGATCTTTCAGTTCACGTCCGACTTCTTTTGCAATGATAAAATCGGTAGTCAGTTCACTTGCGGGCCATGTGCCAATGTATTGACCATCGCGCATGATCGTAACTTCATCCGAGATCTGCAGGATCTCATCCATTTTATGAGAAATATAAATAACACCGCATCCTTTGGAAGTCAGTCTTTTGATGATCTCAAAAAGTTTGTTGACTTCTCTCAGTGTCAGCGATGAAGTAGGCTCATCCAAAATAATGATCTTTGCATCAGCGCTTACAGCCTTAGCGATCTCAACGAGCTGCATCTGTGAAGCTGTGAGTGTACCAAGTTTGTCTGTAGCTTTAAAGCCTAAACCAAGATCATCCAGCAGAAATTGTGCATCTGCATTCATCTTCTTATGGTCTACGACCTTGATCGGACCGAAATTCTTTACCGGATATCTTCCACAATAGATATTTTCCGCTATAGAACGGTCTCTGATCGGCATGAGTTCCTGATGGACCATGGCTATACCCCTGTTCAAGGCGTCAAACGGGTCGGTAATGTTCACTTCTTCGCCGTTGTATATGACCGAGCCTTCGTCTTTCTTATATATGCCAAACAAGCATTTCATCAAAGTCGATTTGCCGGCTCCGTTTTCACCCATCAGAGAATGGACATGTCCGGGTTTCAGTTGCAGCGACACATGATCCAACGCTTTTACACCAGGGAAGGATTTACAGATATCTTTCATTTCAAGAATATATTCTGACATATATTTCCTCCTTCAAATAATAAAGAAGAGTTACATGTATAGACATGTAACTCTTCAAACGTACGATTATTGATTATTTGATATACTGATCAACGTTTGCAGCAGTGACCATTACGTAAGGAACATAGTTGACCTTGTTGGTAATGACTTCGCCACCGAGCATCTTCAATAATGATTCGCAAGCAGCAGTTGCCTGGCCGAGGTCGTCGTTAAGAACTGTACCAGTCATATCACCGTTCTTGACAGCTTCGCAAGCCTCAGGAATAGCATCAACACCTACGAGGTAGATGTCTTCGCCAACTTTTCTGCCAGCAGCCTTGATGGATTCGAGAGCGCCCATTGCCATACCATCATTGTTGCAGAATACGACTTCGATAGCATCGCCTTCTTTTGACAGTTCAGTAGCAACGAGTTCCTGGCCCTGAGCCTGTGCCCAGTTACCAGTTTCCTGATATAAGCAGTTGACATTTGCGCCATTTTCTGTCAGATACTTGATAGAATATTCAGTTCTGAACTGAGCATCTGAGTTCTCTGGGTCGCCCATGATCATGATGTAGTTGACAACACCATCGCCGTTCAGGTCGCCATGGTTTTCCTGATCAAAAATGATCTGGCCCTGGTATGTGCCTGAATCTCTTGCATCTGCGCCAACATAGCAAGTCTTCTCGCCATACTGGTAGTCAGCGATCTCACGGTTGATGAAGACTGTAGGAATACCTGATTCTTCAACAGCCTTTGCCAAAGCATCGGAAGAAGTCTGAACCAGGTTGACGATCATGCCATCAACACCCTGAGTGATGAAAGTATTGACCTGTTCTGTCTGAGTTGCAGCGTCGTTAGCGCCATCAACGATGACGACTTCGTACTGAGTGCCGCCCTGTGCGTTGAGATCATCAAAGTACTTCTGAATATCATTACGATATAAAGTCATGAAGTTATCATCAAACTGATAAATCGCAACACCGATCTTGACTGTCTCTGGAGCTGCTTCGCCACCGTCAGCAGGAGTTTCCTTCTGACCGCAACCGACAAGAGCGAAAACCATGAGGACAGCCAGTAATACACTTAAAAGCTTTTTCATTTTTTCCTCCTCGGACTTATTGTCCACTTCTTATTATAAATCAAATGTAAACGATTACAAACATTTTAATTTCACCTTTATTTCACAAATAACGATTATTTATCATTTTTGGTACATAATCTTTGAAACCGATTCAATTTGTTGACAATTCGGACGATATCGTTTTATAAATGAATAAACCGATGAGGGAGAGTAAGTAAGATCTGAGCACCCTTTCAAAGAGAGCCGCTGCATGGTGAAAAGCGGTAAAGAAGACAGATCCGAATGGACTCCTAAGGGCAAACAGAAATGCAAAGAGTATGGGCGCCGAAGTGATCCTTCGTAAAAAGAATCCGCATATGATGGTATGCATGAGTGGATGTATGACGTACATCAAGCCGGGTGGCACCGCAGGATAAATATGATCCTGTCCCAGCATATTTGGGACAGGATTTTTATATTTTCGGGAGGTTGAATGATGAAATTGAACAAACGATGGCGTCTTTCTTTAGATCGATAGAGAAAAACCGAAAACTGATTTAAAGAAAGGAAATAAAAAAATGAAAAAAATCTTGACTGTATTATTTGTTCTATCTTTATTCGTACTTTGCGCCTGCTCAGCTGATGCCGGCAACAGCAAAGAAAACAGCACATTGAAGATCGGCATCTGCAACTACGTCGACGACGCTTCCCTGAACCAGATCGTCGCCAACATCAACACCAGACTTGACGAACTCAACCAGCAGAATGGTACCAGTATCGATATCCTTTATGACAACGCGAACGCGGATGCCAACGTCATGCGCCAGATCATCTCCAATTTCATCTCCAAAGATGTGGATCTGCTTGTAGGTATTGCGACACCTGTTGCTCTGGATATGCAGGCGATGACGGAAGACAATCAGATCCCTGTCATCTTCTCCGCTGTATCCGATCCATTGGCTGCCGGGCTGGTCGATTCTCTTGACATGCCTGGGCACAACATATCCGGAACATCCGATTATCTCAATACACAGGCAGTCCTGGAACTCATCGTTGCGCAAAACCCGGAGATCAAAAAAGCAGGACTTCTCTATGACATCTCACAGGACGCTTCGACCAATCCGATCAAAGAAGCTAAAGTTTTCCTTGAAGAAAGGAATATCGAATACGTGGAAAAGACCGGTACGAATGTCGATGAGATCAAACTTGCGGTCTCTGCACTGATCGCGGAAGGTGTCGAAGCGATCTTCACGCCGACCGACAATACAGTCATGACCGCAGAACTATCCATCTATGAAGAGATCGCCAATGCAGGCATCCTTCACTATGCCGGTGCGGATTCTTTCGCTCTGAATGGAGCATTCCTCGGCTTTGGCGTCGATTACGCCCAGCTTGGTCAGGAAACAGCCGACATGATCTACGATGTCCTTTTCAACGATGTCGACATCTCTTCTTATGGTGTCAGGACCTTCGACAATGGCACAGCAACGATCAATTCCGATATCATTTCTCAATTAGGTCTCGACCTCGATCAGCTCAAAGAAGTTTTCGGACCATTCTGCACCAGGATCCAAACGATCGAAACAGCTGAGGAATTCGAGTAAAGCTCATCATGATCTCGCTGGTATATACGACTCTGGAATTGGCTCTCATCGGTTCTTTGACCGTGCTTGGCCTTTACCTGAGCTATCTGACACTTGATGTCTGTGATCTTTCTACAGATGGATGCTTCACGCTTGGAGCATGTGCGGCTGCCGTGCTCGCTTTAAGCGGGCATCCGTATCTGGCGATCGCCGGGGCGATGATATCAGGCCTGCTCTCAGGATTGACTGTATCCTTTCTGCAGACTTTCTGCGGGATCAACTCCCTGTTATCCGGCATCATCGTCAACACAGCCCTGTATTCTGTCAACATTGCCATCATGGGCAATTCTTCGCTGCTGAATCTGAATAAAGCAAAGACGATCTATACGATCATTAAAGAAATCTTTCAGGGCACTTTTCTGAAAGGGTACATCTTTCTGCTGATCGACTTTACTTTTGTCCTTGCGGTCGCCTGCTTCCTGAACTGGTTTCTGAAGACCAGGACCGGACTGGCGGTCAAAGCGACCGGAGATAATCCATTCATGGTCGAGGCTTCTTCGATCGATGCCAGGATCACGACCATCATCGCCTTATCCATCTCAAACAGTTTCACAGCCCTTTCCGGAGCTCTGCTGGCAATGTCACAGAAATCTGTCAATATCGATATCGGAAACGGAATGGTCACGATCGCACTGGCTTCCCTTCTGATCGGAAAGATCCTGAGCAGATCCAGGAAGACTTCCGTCAGGCTCCTTTGTTCAGTACTTGGTTCGCTGATCTTCAGGAGTGTTTATGCGCTTGCCTTGAGATTCAATATGCCTGCCTATATGCTGAAATTCGTATCGGCAGTCATCGTCGCCGTGACGATATCCCTGCCTTATCTGAAGCGACAGATCCCAATGTTGCAAAGAAAAGCCATGATCAGAAGAGGTGCTTCAAGATGATTGAGATCAGGAATATGACAAAGATCTTCAATGAAGGAACAGTCAACGAGAAGATCGCTCTTTCTGATATCGATCTGTTCATCAACGACTCTGATTTCATCTGCATGATCGGATCCAACGGATCGGGCAAATCGACACTTCTGAACTGCCTTTCCGGAGCGATCATTCCCGAAAAAGGAAATATCATCATGGATGGCAAGGATATCACCTTGCTTCCTCAGCATCAAAGAGCGCATGATATCGGCCATCTCTTCCAGGATCCGATGGCCGGTACAGCTCCTCATATGACGATCGAAGAGAATCTGGCTTTGGCCGCGAAAAACGGCGGCTGGCTTTCCAGGATCAGTGAGAAAGACAGGAAGATGTTCAAAGAAAAACTGCTCAGACTCGATATGGGACTGGAAGACAAGCTGAAGATGGAAGTCGGCGTATTGTCCGGAGGCATGCGTCAGGCTCTGACCCTGGTCATGAATACGATCAAAACGCCGAAGCTTCTGCTTCTTGATGAACACACGGCAGCTCTCGATCCGCAAACTGCTGATAAGGTCCTGAAGATGACGAAAGACTGCATCGAAGAAAAAAGGATCACCTGTGTCATGATCACACACAACATGCAGACCGCTTTGCAGATGGGAAACCGTCTGATCATGATGGATGACGGAAAGATCATCCTGGATCTCAGCAAAGAAGAAAAAGAAAAGCTCAGTATCGATGATCTCCGTGATCTGTTCAGACAACGGTCAAGAAGAGAGCTCGATGATGAAAGGATGATCCTCGCATAAAGAAAAATGGTCTCCCTTGCAGGAAACCATTTTTTATACCACCAAAGCTGTACCGAAAGGTCTGACTCTGACTTCCAGCAGACAGTCGTTCCCAAAGACCGAATACATCAGTTCTTTGAAACCGGCAAGTTTTTCTTTTGGAACGACACACTGGATCGTCCCTTCGAATCCGCCGCCATGCACACGATAAGTACCCTCTTGCTTCAGGTAAAGATCCGCCAGAGCCAGACCGATCGCCAGAGACTGAGAAGATGGCCTCGATGCAGGATAGACATTCTGCAGATATTCAAAAGAGGAACGGCCGGATTCTTTCATCAGTTTCAATAAAGAGCCGATATCCCTGTTTCTGATCGCTTCCCTTTGCAAGACTGCCCTTTCATCTTCGTTATAGAAGTGCAAAGCTCTTAAGATCCCTCTGTCATTTGCGACTTTTTCACGGATCGAAGCGAAGTCTTTGAGAAGGGCTTCTCTGGAAGAATCGGCGAGATATTCGACACCAAGTTCTTTTGCGACTTCCTTTATCTCAAAAGGAACAGCTGCATACTCATGAGAAAGATCGGAGTGATCTCCCTTCGTGTTGACCAGGATAAGTTCGTAGCCATAGTCAGAGAAGGAGAAATCAAAGCTCTCGATGATCGGATCTTTGGGATCCTTGAAATCGATCGTCACGAAGCCGCCGACCGAGATCGCCATCTGATCAAGAAGACCGCTTGGCTTGCCGAAATAGACATTTTCCGAATACTGTCCGATCTTGGCCCTCAGGACAGGATCGACTTTATCTTCGTTGAATAAGGCGTTGAAGATCTCCACGACCATCATTTCAAAGCAGGCTGAAGAAGAGATACCTGATCCAACAAGGACCCTGGATTCACATAAAGCATCGAAACCACCGATCCTGAAACCGAGCTCATTCAGTCTTGAAGCGATGCCTCTGATCAATGCCTGTGAAGAATTCTTCTCTTCCTCGCGCATCCTCAGATCTGAAAGATCGACCTGCTGAAAGGCAAAAGCCCGGTCATGATAGTTGACAAGATCGCTGCCATTGCCTTTGATGACCGCGAGATTGTCGATATTCAGTCCGGCAGCGACAACGTGGCCATGCTGGTGATCGGTGTGATTGCCGCCGATCTCAGAACGGCCAGGAGAAGATACGAAATGATAATCTCCATCACCAAACAGATCGAAGGCATCATCCAGAAGCTTCAGATAGCGTTCCAGTTCTTTTTCAACGTCTTCAGAACCGATGATCTTTGAAACGATCCCATCGATCTTTCCGGAACTGATATATTCCCTTAGTTCTCTATAATACATGTTTTCAGCTCACACGTGATCTGCCGATCATGGCAGCCCCCAATACGCCGGGTTCGCTTAATGAAGCCTTGAGGATCGGAACTTCTCTCATGCCTTCGTGAGCCATGGAACGGAAATAATCTCTGAGCTTATCAAAATACAGCGCGGAAGAATGCGAACATCCGCCGCCGATGACGAAACAATCCGGAGCGCAGATCGCGGAGATCGCTGCCAGACATGTCGCAAAATCCTTTGACATCTTATCGATGATGGCCTCAGCGATCGGATTTCCTTCAGAAGCCAGTACAAACACTTTTCTGGCTGAATTCGCTTCCGGACCGATCAGTTCGTTACCGATCAGGCCGATCGCTGTACCGGAGGCAACAGACTCGACACCGCCTTTATTCAGATGCGCATAGACCGGATACTGTTTTGCATCAGGGTCTACGATGACATTGGCAACTTCACCCGCATAGCCTTTGTGTCCCTGGATGACCTTTCCATTGATCACAAGAGCACCGCCGATACCAGTCGAGTGCGTCAGGAAATAAACGACATTGTAGCCTTTCCCTGAGCCAAGGACCGCCTCTGCAAGACCTGCGGCATTGGCGTCATTGTCAAGGAAGACCGGGATGCCTGTCACTCTCTGCATATTATCTGCAAACGGATAGCCTTCGCAGCCAGGAATATTCGTCGCCATCGTGATGACGTTCTTCTCTCCATCTACCGGTCCCGGGATAGCCAGACCAATGGACTTGACATCATTCAGATCGAACTGATTCAGAAGCTCAAGGATATTTTCTTCGATCTTTTCAGGACCCTCAAGACCATGTGAAGGAGCGATGACATCCTGAACGATCCTGCCATCTTCATCTACTTTGGCGATCCTGACGTTCGTACCGCCCAAATCGATTCCTACATAATAATTCATGATATTTACCTCTTTTTCTTCATTATAGTATGTAAAAGATCATTTTAAAAACGATAAACTGATAATTTTAAAAAACATCGTCATCAGACGATGTCATTCTTTGATCGTTCCATACAGGTCGTACTCTTTAAAGCCGGTGATCTCGACATCATAGAATCCACCGATCTCAAGCTCCTTCTCATGGCGGATGTAGATGATGCCATCGATCCCGTCCGGAGCTGACATATAGCTTCTGCCGATGTATCTGTCAAAAAGGGATTCATATCTTTCGATCAGCACTGTGTAGACCTTGCCGGTTCTTCCTTCATTCTTCTTTTCAACGATCCTCTGCTGCAGACTCATCAGTTCCTCATAACGCCTGTTCTTCACTTCTTCATCCACCTGCTCATCCATCTCGTTGGCGAGAGTATCTTCTTCCGGAGAATAAGTGAAAGCACCTAAAGAATCAAAACCGATCTCCTTCACCAGATCAAGAGTATCTCTGAAGGTCTTTTCCGTCTCATGCGGGAATCCGACGATCAGGGTCGTACGGATATAGGCATCATCAAAATACTTCCTGATCAGAGCGATCTTCTCTTTGATCAGAGCGACCGTTCCTCTCCTGTTCATCAGTCTGAGGATCTCGTCATTGCCATACTGGATCGGAATATCAAAATACGGGAGGACTTTCCGACATTTCTTCATCTCGATCAGAAGCTCTTCTTCGATCTCGTCCGGATACATATAAAGGATCCTGATCCATTTGAAATCGAGCTTATCCAGCTCGTGGATCAGATCTTTGAGCCTGAATTCGCCATAGAGATCATGACCATAGTATGTCGTATCCTGTGCAACGACATTCAGTTCTCTGACGCCACTCTCGGAAAGCAGCTTTGCCTGTTCTACATTCTCCTCTATCGTATAGGAACGGCAGTTCCCTCTGATCAGAGGGATCGCACAATAAGTGCAGCGATTATCGCAGCCATCAGAGATCTTCAGATAGGCGGTATAGGAATTGTTGGCAAGCTTTCGGTTCTTGCCGTAAGTATGCAAGAACCTGTGACCAAAGAGTTCTGAAAGAAGATCGGGCAGCTTTGGATAGTCGGACAATCTGACAAAAAGATCCACTTCCGGGAATTCTTTGAGACAGTCATCGAAATAACGCTGCACGAAACAGCCGCAGACGATGAGTTTCTTGAGCTTGTCCTGTTTGTATTCCGCGATCTCAAGGATCGTATCGATCGCCTCTTCTTTTGCGCTGAGGATGAATCCGCAGGTATTGATCAGTATCGCTTCACATTGGCGAAGATCCGCCTCATACTCAAAAAACGGATCATCGAATAATGCAATGATATTTTCCGAATCGACGAGATTTTTGGCACAGCCAAGAGAAATAAAACCAATTTTCATATCAGTTCACCAGCTCCGTTAGATTTTTAGCCCACTTGAAACTATTATACCGTTTCAAAGTCAGAAAGAATCTGACCACCTGTTCGATCTGACACAGAAGGACCAGAAAGACGATATCATGAACGCCAAGATAAACACCGGCAAAAGCGATCGGAATGCCGACAGCATACATGATGCCGGAATCCAGCAGGTTGTAGATCTTTGAATCGCCACCCGCTTTCAGTGTGCAGAACATCACATAAGTGAAAACGCGCAGGAAGGCTTTGAAACCATAGACGGCGAGAATCTGTCTGCAGGATGAGTATACTGCGGGGTCAGAGATATGGTACAGCTTCAGGAATACCGGACTGAAGACGACCATGAAGACCCAAAGCACGACGCCGACAGCAAAAGACAATCCCAGATGATAAGCCGATTCTTCCTTTGCCTGTTCGATACGGCTTTCTCCCAGAAGAGTGCCGACCAGGATGGCGACAGCCTCGCCATAGCCCCACACTGCAAACAAAGCCATCGAAAGGATCTCCGAACAGACGTAGATCGCTTCCATCGAACTGCTTCCCAGCATGCCGTACGCTTTGTTGAAAAGCGACTGGCCGAATCCAAACAGCATCTCATTGAAAGCGATCGGAGCGACCTTGAGTATGAACGGCTTGATGAAAGACCAGTCAAAAGAAAACATCTGCTTTAAACCAAGATAGAAATCCGGCTTGTCATAATGCACATAGATCAAGACACCGATGCAGCACAGCATTTCAGAAACGAGCACTGAAAGACCGGCACCGGCAACACCGATCCGAAACACAAAGATGAACAGATAATTGAAGATGATGTTGCTCAGGACATAGAGACCGGATATCGTGAAAGTCAGTCTCGTCCTGTGCATCGCCTGATACATGCTGCGAAAAGACATCGAGATGCATAAGAATATCAATGAGATCATCACATATCTCAGATACGTCAGGGAATACGGCAACAACTCTGGATCATTCAGATAGAAAAGAAGAAGCCTATCTCCTACAGTAAAAACGATCCCGATCCAAAGAAAGGCATTCAGCAGCGACATCAGCAGAAAGACTCCCTGTGTCTTAGCCATATTGGAAAACTTTTTGGCGCCAAAGAACTGAGCGCCGAACAAAGCGGCACCCGCTTCAAAGCCCCAAAGCAGATAATCGTGAAGATAGAGGATATTGTTGGCATTGCCTACAGCCGTGACCATGCCGATGGAAGAGACCATGATGGAACAGATCACCGAACGGCACGAAAGAAGCAGATGCGAAAGAGCACACGGCAGTGCGACTCTCAACACTCTTTTATAGAAATCACTTTCGGCGATGAATTTTGCGATATTCACAATCAGTATTATACAGAAAAACAAGGCTATTGCGCCTTGTTTCGCTGTTTTTCCTTGTAACGTTCGATCCGCTCTTCCTTGATCTTGGATTGGATCATTTCCCTTCTCTTTTTCCGCTTGATCTTCTCGACTTCCCGATTCTTTTTCTTCTTATAGTTCGGTTTGACTTTTTCATTCTTGCGATAGAGCGTCTTTACGATCTGTTTCTCCTCCACATCCGCCTTGATCCTTCTTTTGTCAGTCGGATTGCTTGCCTCCTTCCAGACGCCCTTCTTGAATTCTTTGGCCAGGAAGTTGATCCCCTTCTTATTCAGCGTCTTGATCTGTGGGATATCGGTCTCCTTGTACAGAAGATAGCAGGTCCCATCTTTTTCATTCCTGCCTGTTCGGCCGGCCCTGTGCATATAGAACTGCAGTTGCTTAGGCAGGCCCATTGAAATGACATGGCTAATCCCGTCGATATCGATACCTCTTGAAGCGACATCTGAAGCGATGACATAGGTGTATTTTTTCGCCTGCAGATCCTTGATGGCCTTCTGACGGGTCCTTGAATCCAGACCGCCATGTATCAGCAGGGCTTTGACCCCTTTCTCGCTCAGATATTCATAAGTCGCATCGGCTTCATCTTTGGAATTGGCAAAGATCAGGCAAACATATGGCTTGAAACCAGGCAGGATGTCATAGACGACTTCTTTGTATTCCTTATGCTTGCAGTTGACAAGGACATGTGTGATGTGCGGATCCCTCTTTTTATCTTCGACCCGGATGATCTTCGGATTTGACAGATACTTTTTGACGAAAGCATTGAGTTCCTCAGGAAAAGTAGCTGAAAAACACAGGACCTGAGGATTCTTGACCATGTGAGAGAACACGATATCGATATCCTCAAGAAAACCGAACTCCAGTGTCATGTCCGCTTCATCGATCACGAACATCTGGACGAAATCCACACGCAACGCATTGGATTCAAAGAGGTCTCTGATACGTCCTGGTGTCCCGATGACGATATGCGGCACATTCTCCATTTTGGCAATGGACTTCTTCTTATCCGTACCGCCCGAAAGAAGCGAGATCCGTAATTCAGGAAGGACCTCTTTCATCAGCAGAGCATTCTGATAGACCTGATAAGCGAGTTCTCTGGTCGGAACAGAGATCACCACCTGTGTCTTATCGGATACCGGATTGATCATTTCCATGATCGGGATCAGATAGGCGTGCGTCTTGCCTGTTCCAGTCTTGGAAAGAGCGATCACATCTTTATGGGACGAAGCAAATTGAAGGACTTCATTCTGAACAGCGGTCAGTTCCTCAAAACTGTTCAGTTCGATGAATCTTTTTGTCGTTTCTTTTAAATTCTTATTCATACGCCTCTATTTTAGCATACTGTATAATGAACTTATGGAAATTAAAAAAGTGGTCCCAAGCGGCTATTGCAAAGGCGTCATCAACGCCATCAAACTTGCCAAAGATACAAAGCTCCAGCATCCGGATGAAAACGTATATATCCTGGGCATGCTGGTGCACAACTCCTATGTCACGGAAGAACTGTCACAGTTGGGCATCATCACCCTCGATGACACACATTTAAGCAAGGATGAACTGCTCGATCAGATCGATCAGGGCATCGTCATTTTCACTGCACACGGCATTTCTGACCGCATCAAAGAAAAAACGCTGGCCAAAGGATTGAAATACGTCGATGCTTCCTGCGTTGACGTCCTCAAGACGCAGAACATCATCAAGGAATACCTGGCAAAGGGATACGACATCATTTATTTCGGAAAGCAGAGACATCCGGAAGCGGAAGCTGTCCTTTCCATTTCAGACAGGATACACCTTGTCAGCAGTGAGAAGGATCTGAAAGATCTTGATCTGAAAAATGATAAACTTTTCCTTACCAATCAGACGACCATGTCCTATCTGGAACTCAAAGACCTTTTTGAGATCGCCAAAAAGCTTTATCCGCAGATCATCATCGAAGAAGAGATCTGCAACGCCACTTCATCCAGACAGCTGGCCATCACGAAACTGCAGGACTGCGACCTGCTTTATGTCGTCGGCGACAGGAAATCCAACAACACCGGAAAACTCGTCGATATCGGCATCAAAAGCGGCATTAAAAAAGTTCTGCTGATACAGAACTATAAAGACATCGATATCGAAGATCTTCAAAATGCCGAAAAGGTCTATGTGACGGCAGGAGCATCCACGCCACCGGATCTCATTAGTGAAGTGATCACGTTCTTAAGGGCGCAATGCCCTGATCAGACTTCTGACTGAGACATCTTTGATGCCGAATATCTTCTGCGGAAGTCTGAAATAAACTGAAACAGCATAGTAGATCCCCAGCATGATCAAACCAAGTACGCCCATGATACCGATGTCGATGACTCTGGAGTCATAGCCAAACGGAATGAGGGAACGCAAGGCAAATGCCGGGATCACCATCAATAAAGAAGAAATGAGGATCTTCACGAAACGGCGTGAAGTTCCTTTTATATTGATCCCGAAATTCTTCTTCAAACTGTAGAAATAACAGACGATCTGGATCAGGTAATAGACTCCCGATGAATAGATCATGCCATAGGCACCGAAAAATCTCACCAGCGGAAAGAACGTGATCAGCTTTGCCAGGAAAGAGATGATCAGCGTGATGATCGCCTCTTTGCGCAGTTTCAGCGACATCATGATCGAAGAGAAGATCGGTGCGACCGTCCCCAAAAAGATCTGAATATTGCTCACAGCAAAAAGTGTCGTACCCAGATCGAGATTGTGATTTCCATACATGATGAAGTAGATATCTCTGGCAAAAAAGATGAAGATCACGATCATCGGCATCAGGATGAAAAAGACGGTGTCGAGGATCTGATTGATCTGCATGGTGATCTTTCTGTGATCGTGAGACTCCAGCGATTCACTCAGGTAAGGGACCATGCCGGAACCGAAACCGAGAGCCAGAACCGAAGGGATATTGGAGATCTTGGCAACATTGGCCTGCAGGATGCCGGCGGAGAGCTTTGCGCTCTCGTAGACGGACGGTCCATTGACTCTGGTCATGTAATCCATGAAGAAAGTCGTATTGATCAAAGGACCGGCTGTACCAAGGAAGGAAATGATCACATAAGGGATGCCCAGGAAAAGGATCTCTTTGACGATCTCCTTTTCGTTCATCAAAGCTTCTTTCTCCTGCTTTTTTGCAAGGACTTCCACATTCCTGACATCCCGTCTGCTCAGCAGCTTCGTATATGCGAAGGCTGCAAAAGCGCCTAAAGATGCCGCCGCGATCGCAGCAAAGATCGCCCAGATATTGTCAAAATGCAGTAACCTGACAAAGAGAAACGAAAAAAGAATGATGGAAAAGACTCTGACGAACTGTTCAAGAACCTGAGAGGAAGCGTAGAGATCAAGGCGTTTCAGTCCCTGGATATAGCCCCTCAAAGCCGAAAGCAGCGGAACGAGGATCACAGCGATCGTCAGGATATTGAACATGATCCTCAGATTCTGTATATCCTGGGCAGGTGCGGAGATACCTAGCGATTGTCTGGCAAGAGGTCCTGACATCAGAGTCAGGAAAAGACCTGTCAGAACGCAAAGTCCCATGACGATGGAAGTGCCCATCTTTCTGACCAGCAGGACAGTCTTGTAATCCTGTTTGGAATAGTACTTTGCGACCAGGGAAGCGATCGCAAAAGGTATGCCCGCCTGAGAGATCTGCAGAAGCAGATCGTAATAGGTATAGACGATCGAATAGAAAGCCATATTGGACTCCCCTGCGATCGCAGAAAGCGGTGAATAGTAAAGCAATCCGAGAAGCTTGGAGACAAAAATACCAAAGGAGCTCGTTAAAGCTCCGATCAGTAATGATTGTTTCATCTTCTCTTTATTCATTCATTCTCTCCGTAACTCACATCGAGCTTGAAATACTCGGAACGAACGACAGAATAGTCAGAATTTTTGAACTGGACAAAGATATACAGTGTCGTCTCGGGATACTTGGTGATCGCTGATGCGACGATACCCTTGACGAAGCCCTGTTCGATATTGGCCTGATTCGGTACCATGTTGTATTCCTTGTCCTCAAAGATGCCGACATTGGCAGCCATCGTACTGCGGTAATCGACATTCTTTTCGATCGCAAGAAGCTCGATATCATACATGGCGATGCGCGGATTATCGATGGTGATATAGTAACGGTAACCATTTTCTATCTTCGCCATCTCAGCGCTGATATCGAAATAGTTCGAGGTATCCTGAAAACTATCGTGCTCCCCGATCATTTCAATGATATACATATATCTGTCGTCCGGATTCGCCATCTGCTTGCCGTCCTGTTCGCAGGCACACAAGCTCACCAACAAAACCAGTATCAGGATCAATCTTTTCATATCAGAATTCAACAGCGTAATAGAACTTCTTTCCTTTTTTGATGATGGTCAGTTCCTGATTGAAGGCATCTTCCTTTTTCAGGACATGATTCAGATCCGTGACCTTCTCGCCGTTGACCGAAATGGAAGAGCCTTTGATCAGATCCCTCGCCTCGCGATTGGATCTGCAGGCGCCGACCTTCACCAGGGTCTCGATCAGAGAACCACCGTCTTCGATCTTCGTGCGCTCCAGATCAGCTGTACCCTGTTTGAGTTCATCGTAAGTCAGATCCTTGAGATTGCCTTTGAAGAAAGTCTCAGCGATCTTGACAGCTGATCCATACGCTTCCGGTCCATGCAGGAAAGTGATGACCTCTCTGGCAAGTGCCTTATGCGCCTCACGAAGTTCCGGATGTTCATTGTTAGAGACTTCCAGTCTCTCGATCTCTTCCTTGGACAGGAAAGTGAGGAACTTGAGATAATCGATGACCTTGCTGTCTTCGGAGTTGATAAAGAACTGATACATCTCATATGCAGAAGTCTTGTTGATATCCAGCCATATGGCCTTACCGTTGGTCTTGCCGAATTTCTGGCCGTCTGCTTTCGTCAGCAGAGGCATCGTAAAGCCATACGCCTCCTTGCCCAGTTTCTTTCTGATCAGCTCGATACCGGCAGTGATATTGCCCCACTGGTCCTGACCTGCGACCTGCATCGTGACGCCGCGGTCCAGATACAGATGCATGAAGTCATAAGCCTGCATCGTCATATAAGAAAACTCGGTATAGGTGATACCTTCATCCAGCCTTCTTCTGACGATATCCTTGTTCAGCATGTAGCCGATATTGAAATACTTGCCGACATCGCGGAGCCAGTCGATATACGTGAAATCTTTCAGCCAGTCGTAGTTGTTGACGACCTCAAAACCAAAAAGCTTCTCCGCCTGAGCCTTGAGACATTTGAAGTTGTGTTCAACTTCTTCCACCGTGATCATCGGTCTTTCGGCATCCGGTTTCGGATCACCGATCAGTCCCGTACCGCCACCTACCAGCAGGATCGGATTATGACCCGCGTCTTTCAGACGCTTAGAGATCAGAAAAGACGAAAAATGTCCGATGTGCAGAGAATCGCCCGTCGGATCGGTGCCAATATAAAAAGTCACGCCACCCTTGTTGAGCAGATCCTTTATTTCCGGCGAAGACTCATCTTTGATCAACCCGCGCCATACCAGTTCTTCATAAATTCCCATAATAAACTATTCCTTTGTTGTTTTCTTCGGTGAATACAAGGCGTTGAGCCTCTTCTCTTTTTCTTCGACATGTTCGTCTTTCAGCATCTTGGTCATCAGTCTCATAGAAATGGCACCAAGATCATAAGTAGGAACGACGAATGAACTGATCTCAGGACGCACTGAAGACGTATACTTGCTTTCGTTCATGCAGATCAGATCCATATCTTCAGGGATCGCGATACCCGCACCCTGGCCTGCGTTCAATGCGGCCATGGCCTGTGAATCACGATTCGCAATGAAGACCTGGTGCCTGTGTGTCTTGAAGTAAGACTTCAGGAACTTGTAAGTCGAACGATTGTCCTTGGAGACCTCGATGTAACCCTTGTATTCCTTGCCATATTTGGCAAAAGCTTCTTCCGCACCGCTTCTCATCAGCTCGGAAACGACATCATTGCGGTGATCCTGCAGGATCGCGATATCTTCGATACCCTTCTGCAGATAAGACTCGCAAAGTTCAGACACCGCCTTCTTATAGTCGACATAGACTGAACAGATGTTATCAGAAGAGATCTGCGAACACATGACCACCATTGGAATATTATACTCCTCCAGGAGCTTAAGCGAATCATCAAGATCCTTATCGGCGTAGATGATGACACCATCAACTCTTGCCTTGATCACTTCATCGATGATCTCCTTGATATCCGTCACTCCTTCTGTGATCGTATGCAGATAGACGGAATAATCATAGATCTTGGCGACATCGCAAAGACCGTTTATGATCCTTCCTGAAAATGAAACAGAAGTCGAAGGAATGATCAGACCGACTGTCGTCGTGCGCGACAGGGCAAGCCCCTGAGCGATCGCATTCGGTCTGTAACCGAGCTTGTTGATCGCTTCTTCGACTCTTTTTCTTGTATCTTCCTTGACTACTGTCGAGCCATTAATAACTCTTGATACAGTAGCTAATGAAACATTTGATTCTTTAGCAACTTCGTAGATCGTCACTTTTTTCATTTGTCATCACCATCTGGCGTCAGCCATCCTTTCAGAATCTCCAGCGTCTTTTCAGCGATATCGACTGCCTGGACCTTTGCCTTGTCGACAGCCTCTTTGACATCTTCTCTGTGCATGAAATCATCAAACTCCGCTTTCGCATCCGCGACGATGTTCTCGATCCCCTTTTTCACTTCCGTAAAAGGATCGGCATCCTCTTTCTGTTCTGCGGGAGCCGCATCTTTCTCGCTTTCTGATCCTTCTTTTTTACCGCCTCTCAACTCATCGATCTTATTCAAGGCATTCTCATAAAGATCCTTGGATTTATCTTTGATCGTGGAGATCGCCTTAGCGAGCTCTTCTTCATTCGCTGCGCTCCCACTCAGGCCTTTCAGTCTCTCAGTAACATCCTGGAATACTTTTACTGCTTTGTTTTTTACGGCTTCAACTTTTTCCGCAACGGTCTCATCACTGCCACTTGCAGCTTCAGTCAAAGCATCGACTTTGCTCTTAAGATCCTCAATAACTTCTTTAACGCTTTCTTCGATATACTTGTCTTCCACGTTTATCCTCCTATGATATCTTCAGGGCTTGGTTCTTTTAATTCGTCTTCGTTTTCTTCTTCCTTGATGAATGCCAGGACTCTTTCCTTGATCTCACCGGCATTCTTCGTCACAAATTCTTTCGCGTCTTTGGCTGCCGAGATCGTTGCATCATGCGCTTTGTCGACAGTACCGGATACTCTGACGACGGTATCCAGAGGGGCCTGGACCTTTTCGATCGAACGATCGACAAGATCGATCGTACCATGCGTCTTCAGCAGAGTATCATCTACGCTGGATAATACTTTGATCAGCTTTATCAGCAGTATGATCACACAGACCAGGCAAATTGCACCCAGGATCGGGATCAGGTCCCTGCTCAGATCTCTAAAAGCAATAATGAAAGCATCCATATCATTCACCTTCCTCATCTGTATTCTAAATGAAAATGTAAAAGTTTTCAATAATCTGTATGCCTTTACAAATGAAAAAGGAACTATAACAGTTCCTTCACCATTTCCGCTATGTTATAGATATCCTTGCTGGACATGAAGAGGAGACATTCTCCCTTATACTGAGCCAGTACCTTGGCTCCTTCGATATCCTCCGAAAGGACATGGCTTTCCGGTATCATATCCGCAAGATAAGTGATATCGATATCCGTTCCATCCTGCTTGTCATCGATCGAAGTGAAGTCCAGCAGGTAGATCTCATCCGCCTTCTCGAGCGCTTCCTTGAATTCCTTCGCAAAATACTTGACTCTGGAAGCCCTATGCGGCTTGAAGATGGCAATGATCTTCCTATCAGGATAGCGCTTATGTGAAGCCTCTATCGTCACGCCTACTTCCGTCGGGTGATGTGCATAGTCATCCACGAAGATCGTACCTTTATACTCCTCTATCACGTAACGTCTCTTGGGGCCGACATATTCATGCAGCACCTTCTCCACCCTTTCGTGATCAAAGCCCATGTAATGAGCCAGAGACAGAACACCGAGTATATCGATCATCAGATGATCACCTACAAAAGGCACCTCATAGCGATACAGCTTCTCTCCTCTGTACATCAGATCAAAAGCCGATCCATCCTCACTGGTCACAAGATATGCGATATAGTAGTCGTTCTGATCGCTGAGTCCGAAAGAAAAGGCCTTGCTGCTGAACTGCAGTTTTTGGCACCATGGATCATCTCCATAATAGAATACGGCTTCTTTCACGTTGTTGACGAATTCCTGATAGGCATTGAAATAATCGATCTCATCTTTGAAATAATCGACATGATCGATCTCGATATTCGTGATGATGGCATATTCAGGATGATACGAGATGAAGTGACGGCGGAACTCATCCGATTCAACACAGAGGAACTCGCTGTCTTTCTCAAGGAAGCCTTCTCCATCGCCGATCAGATAAGCAGTCTTCTTGAATTCAGAAAAGACCGTCTTGGTGATCGTGGTGGTGGTCGTCTTGCCATGAGAGCCGCAGATCGAAACGCTCTTGTAGTTCTTCATGAGCTCACCAAGGAACTCATGATAACGGTAGCATCTGCACAGCTTCCTTGCTCTGATGACTTCCGGGAAGTCCTCCAGGAAGGCATTGCCGATGATGACAGTATATTCAGGTTTTATGTTATCCTCATCAAAAGGAAGGATCCTGATCCCCCTTTTGACCAATTCGTCCTCAGTAAAAAAATGCTTTTCCAGATCAGAACCGATGACCTCGTTGCCCAGTTCATGCAGCATGACGGCAAGAGAAGCCATACCGGTACCTTTGATTCCGATAAAGTAATACATCACTCTTCCTCTTCAAGATCGTTGAACAGATTCAGTTCTTCATCTTCGTCAAGATCATCATATGTATGAGAACCAAAGTCCAGATCATCATCCAGAAGACGATGCAGTTCTTCCTCATCTGTGTCTTCCAGAACGTGATTGAAATCGAGATTGTCTTTCATATAGTCATCACGGGTACCGTATCCATAGATCGGCGAGGTGATGATCTCCAGATGGGAACTATCCGGTTTATTGACAAGTGACTCATTCGCACTTACAGAAGACTTGAATTCAGGCTTGTTCTCTTTGATCACGCCGAATATCGGAGAGATCTGAGATGAGAATTCGTAGTCGCCGTATACTTCTTCAGCTTTTTTCTGCTGATCTTCTTTTTTCTTTTTCTCATTGAGGTCGATAAAAGCTGACTTCTCCGGTTTGCGATACAAGATGTCCTTTGCTTTTACTGTATTCTCCTGCTTTTTGACCGGTTTTTTCTTCTCCTCGACCGGCTTTTCATAAACTTCGTCATCTTCATCCGGCTCAAACAGGATGTCAATAAATTTCTTCTTTATATCGTTTTTCATTTCCCACCTCTACTTAATTCTACATCATTTTAAGATCAGCACAACACTATTGCTGAGCACTTTCCTGGTCATCTGAGACAAAGAAGTCATTGACATTGCCATTGACCGGCATGATCGTTTCAAACAGGTTGACCTGCTTCTTTTCGTAGTCGATCTCATTCTTCAACGAATAACCGGCAGCCACATCATCTTCTCTGACGATCGTTCCTTTTGCCATCAACAGGATCCTTGAACTCATAGGGACGATGTCATCAGGTGTGGCATATCCATAGAAGATCAGATCCTTTGAGAAAAAGTAGGAGAGATACTCGCCGTCATATCCATACACCTTGTACTGGTATTCCCGTTCATTCCCCTCGTTGTCCTTGTACGTGCCAGCTCTATAATAGACCAGTCTCTGCTCATCAAAAAAACCTTCATCGCCGAGTTTCTGATCAGGGTAATATCTGTCGTTGACGATGCCGGAGATATTGACATCCATGATGAAACACGAATCGTTGTATGAGAAATAATTCGTCAGCATATCTCCTTCTACTTCATGCAGATCGCTGGGCAGATAGTAATCCAGATAACGGCTGTAATTGTTTCTTCTCACTTTTTCCTGTACGAGTTCAGCAGAAAAGACCTGATCAAGTTCAGTTTCCAGATCAAGGCTCTGAGCGCACCCGTACAAACATATACACATCAAAAAGACTATGAACTTTTTCACGTCTTTATTCTAACATACAATGATTCTTAAAACTAAAGTAGCTGGTCCTGGAAACGATGATATGATCGACCAGAGGGACTCCCATCAGTTGGCAGGCCCTGGAAAGTTTATCAGTCAATTCGATATCTGCCGAAGAAGGTTCGGTATGACCACTTGGATGGTTGTGGGCGACCAGAATCGATGATGCCTTTACCAGCAGAGCCTTCCGCAGGATCTCATCAATACTTACGTTGGCTGAATTCTTATTTCCTTTGTACAGGACTTCCGATTTGATGACCGAATTACGGCCGTTCAGATAGATCACGAAAAACAATTCCTGATTTTCAAAACCCAGATTGAAACGCAGCCATTCAACGACTCTTTCCGGAGAAGAAAGCTGTGATTCAGCGATCCGATCGACCTTGCTCAAGCGTTTGGAGATCTCCAGGATAGCCATGATCTCCAACGCCTTGGCCTTCTTGATCCCTTTGATGGAAGTGAGTTCCTCATATGTCAGCGAAAGAAGGTTTTCAAAGCCATTCGCTGTGTCTATGACTTCTCTTGCCAGTTCCAGGACGTTCTTTTCCCGGTATGCAGACTTTATGATCAAAGCCAGAAGTTCTTCATTGTTCAAGGACCTGATGCCATACTGCAATGCCTTTTCTCTTGGCATGATCATTTCACTCACAGTGAAACCTCTTTTCTTCCAGAGAAGTGATCGTGGCATTCAGGCTGTAACGTCTCTCAACAGCCAAAGAATATCTCCTGACCAGTTTATCATCCTCAACATGGCAGGAAGGATCGAACTGTTTGCAAAGATCGGAGAAAAACTTTCCATTTGCGAGCAGCTCCGGTGGCAGAACAAAAACTTCACTGACCTCGATCATCCTGATATCATCATTGACAGCGATCAGGTCCAGGGTCAGTGAGTCGTCACCGTTATAGTAAGTGCAGGCGGCAGAACGCTGTCTGCTGCATCCGCATAGAATGAATAATAAAACGATTACTGTTTTCTTTTTTCGATCCATCTGATAAACA
>JAILBD010000118.1 GCA_024681275.1 Erysipelotrichaceae bacterium | reverse complement strand
TTTCTGATCATAAGCCGCTTTTTCTTCATCGCTCAGCGCATAGTAATCCGGACAAGCCCTGTTGGTCATCGCTGAAGCGACGTAGAATCCTTCATTGAGATCCCTGAAGAGCTGCACAGCCAAAGGAAGCGTGAAGACTTCCCTGTTTCCATCCTCTTCCACTTTATAGAAAGTCGAGAAGACGCCCTTTTTTTCCGGATCGTTCTGAATGAAGTAGATCCCGTCATCCAGGACCATATAAGATGCACTCTTTCCCCATTCAGTGACATCCTTCTGAGCACCCGAACCGATCTCAAGTTTCACGAGTTTCTGAAGATACCCGTTATTTTCCATATCGGTCCTGGTCACAACAAAGAAAAGATCTTTATGGTCACGGGAGATCCCCAATGACGATAAAAACTGGAATCTGGTAAACTGATCTAATTCAATCGGCTTCATGATCGCTCCTTTCATATTGAATCCAACTTCTGTTTTCTCTGCCCCAAAACAGAGCTTGGATCAATAAAGCAGTAAGAGAGAACTCTGAACGAGCTCTCTCTTAAGTACAGTCAGATTATTTGATTAATCTTCAGGTAATCTTACAAACCAGAAGATGTGGTTTGCCTGAGGGTTATTGACGACACCGGTCGTGCCAGGCCTCTGTAATGAAACAGAACCGTAACCGAAGAGCGGGCAGTTGAAGCATGCTTCTTCGATCGCATAAGCCTCAGCTTCATGGAGCTTGGCGAAACGAGCTTCGCCTTCCATTTTCATAGATTCAAACAGCATAGCATCGTAAGTCTCATCACCGAAGTGAGTGCCGTATTCTTCTGAATCATCGAAGATAGCCATCAGCTCAAGATAGTTCCACGGATCCATGTAGTCGGCTGAGAATGCGTTTCTTGCCATATCATAGCGTCCATAACTACGATCATCGAAGAATGTACGAAGTTCAGCTGTCTTCAGAGTGACATCGATATAGATATCCTTCAGCTGTTCAGCGATGACAGCAGAAACTGTATCGTGCATAGCGTTCTGGTTGTAGTAGTATTCCAGAGCCAGTCTGTTGGTCTCTGAGAAGCCTGCTTCTTCCATGAGTCTTCTTGCTTCGTCCTTGTCGGTGTAGACCAGCTTGTGATCGTTATCGGCATTGGTACGGAAGTCACCAGAGAAATCAGGGATACCTACAGGGAGGAAACCATACAGTTCATAGTAGACTTCACCGGCATCAAGAGCAGTGACGAATGCACTTCTGTCGATACCTAACTGGATAGCTCTACGAACTCTGACATCCTGTAATGCAGGGTTTGCATCATACATGTTGAGGTTCATGTAGTAGTTGATGTTGCCATGGATATCGATCGCATCCTTGAGTTCAGGGATGTTGACGACGCTTGAGTCAGCGCTCGTGTCATAGTCGATCTCGCCGGTCTGGAATGCCATCTGGCTTGCTTCCATGGAAGGCATGATCTTTGCGACCAGTCTGTCATAGTAGACCTGATCAGCTTTTGCGAAGTACGGGTTCTTTTCGAGGATGTATTCGTTAGCAGAGTCGATCTTGCTAGGAACGAAAGCACCAGTCGTCGGATAACCCGGAGTGCTTGACCATTCAGAATCCTTTTCAGGGGCGATCTCAGGACGCAGAGCTGCGAATACCTGAGTCGGCAGTAATGATACGAAGAATGGGCACGGTGCATTCAGAGTGATCTCTAAAGTGAAATCATCGATCGCCTTGACACCGACATCATCCATATCAGCAACAGCCTGGTTGAGGTGAGCTTCTGCATTCACGATGTAGTTGGTGATCATTGTCAGATAACCGACTTCGGCGTGTCCATAGCCGATGCAGCGCTTGATACCGTAAACATACTGGTCAGCAGTCAGAGCGACACCGTCAGACCACTTAGCTTCAGGATCGAGATGGAACGTGTAGACCAGACCATCATCAGATACTTCGTAAGAGACACAGTCGCCGTTAGCTGTAGAACCATCTTCTACAAGATAGAATAACGGATACCAGATCTCGTTGTGGATCTCAGCTGTAACAGAGTCACCACACTTTGCAGGGTCCATGTAAGTTGGTTCGCCACCTACAGAGTAAGTGAAGGTCTTGACTTCAGCTTCAGATCCGCCGCCTTCATTGCCGCCGCCATTGTTGCTGCCACAAGCCGTTAAGCCGATGACCATTAAGAGCGAAAGCAACAGAACAAATAATTTCTTCATTTTTTTTCTTCCTTTCTTCTACTTTTCATACAAGTGGCACGCCACTGTACGAGTGCCGACCTCGATAGGCACAGGTCTTTCTTTATGACAACGTTCTGTGGCCTTTGGACAACGGGTACAGAACGGGCACCCCTGAGGAGGGTTGATCGGGCTTGGCACTTCACCGCCAAGTATGATCCTTTGTTTCTTCTTGGCAACATCCGGATCAGGGATCGGGATGGCTGACAAGAGCGCGGTCGTATACGGATGCAACGGGCGATGATAGACATCGTTTGCCGGACCCAGTTCGACCAGCTGTCCGAGGTACATGACACCGATCCTGTCGGAAATGTGCTTGACCATGGACAGATCATGTGCGACGAAGAGATAGGAGAGGCCCATCTCCTTCTGAATGTCCTTCAGAAGGTTGACGACCTGTGCCTGAATGGAAACATCCAGGGCCGAGATCGGTTCGTCACAGACGATGAATTTCGGATTGACGGCCAGAGCTCTGGCAACGCCGACTCTCTGTCTTTGCCCACCCGAGAATTCAGCAGGATAACGGCGGATGTGGTCAGGCTTGAGACCGACGATCTTCAACAGTTCGACGACTCTTTCTTCCCTTTCCTTGTCGTTATCATAGATATTATGGATGATCATCGGTTCCTTGATGATCTCACCGACCGTCATACGCGGATTCAGTGAAGCATACGGATCCTGGAAGATCATTTGCACATCTTTTCTGAAGGAGATCAGATCCTTGCCTTTCAGCTTGGCGATATCCTTGCCCTGGAAGATGATACTTCCGCTTTCCGGCTCGTAAAGCTTGACGATGGTACGACCCAAAGTCGTCTTGCCGCAGCCTGATTCGCCGACCAGTCCGAATGTCTCGTTCTCCATGATGTCGAAGGAGACATCATCAACTGCCTTGACGATCTGTTTCGGCGAGAAGATGCCTTTCGTGACATCGAAATAAGTCTTAAGGTTCCTTACGGAAAGTATTGCTTTTTGTTCACTCATACGTTCACCGCCCTATCGTCTAAGAGCCAGCAGGCACACTGATGGCCTTCTTTGATATCTGTAACAGGTGGTTCGAAATCCTTACAGACTTTCATCGCTTTCGGACAACGGTCCACGAACGGACAACCCTTCGGAGGATTGAGCAGATCCGGCGGAGAACCCGCGATCGGAGTCAGCTCTTTCTCATCATCATTTTCCGGATTGGAGATGCACTTCAGCAGACCTTCGGTATAAGGATGCTTCGGGTCATAGAAGATATCCCTGTCAGTGCCGATCTCAACGATCTTTCCACCATACATGATGGCGATGCGGTCACAGAGCTTTGCGACCACGCCCAAGTCGTGGGTGATCATGATGATCGCGGAATCTGATTTATCTTTCAGTTCTTCGATGAGCTCCAGGACCTGCGCCTGAATGGTGACATCCAGTGCCGTCGTCGGCTCATCGGCAATGATCAGCTTCGGGTTGTTGGCCAAAGCGATCGCTATGATGATCCTTTGACGCATGCCGCCAGAGAACTCGAACGGATACTGCGTGATCCTCTTCTCAGGTGAAGGGATACCGACCAGATTCATCAGTTCGATCGCTCTTTTTTTGGCTTCCTCTCTGCTCATGTCCGTGTGGTTGAGCATCGGCTCGATCAGCTGTGTCTCAACTTTAAGGACCGGATTGAGG
>JAILBD010000106.1 GCA_024681275.1 Erysipelotrichaceae bacterium | reverse complement strand
AGGATGTCGGAATGGACCTCATCGCTCACGATGAGCACGCCGTTCTTCCGGCAGATCTCTGCGATCTTCACGAGCTCTTCATGCGTGAAGACCTTGCCCGTCGGATTGTGCGGATGACACATGATGATCATGGTGTTCTCCCTGACCGCGCAAGCCTTTTCCAGCGCTTCGTAGTCCACGGAGAAGATGTCGTTTCCGTCGTTGATCAGTTCGACGCTGACATATTTCCTGCCATTGGGCTCGACATCGGAATGATAGCCGTAGCACGGCGTCAGAACGATGACGCCCTCTCCCGGCTTGGTGTACAGTTTGACGCACTGCTCGACCGCATGATGGGTACCCGGAAGATAGACGATATCTTCAGGCGCGAACTTCCAGCCCTGTCTTCTCTCATACCAGCCGCAGACCGCTTCCCTGTACGTTTCAGGGATACGCGAATAGCCGAAGATCCCGTGATCCGTCAGCTTGTGAAGATCCTCGATGATCTCCGGAGCCACGCGGAAATCCATGTCCGCCGTCTCCAGACAGATCGTATCATCCCGCATCTTCGTGATCCCCAGCTGATTCAGGATATAAGCCGGACTCTGCCACTTGAATGAGAAAGAATACCTGTCGTGCCTGCGATCAATGATCTCATCAAATTCATATTTCATTATCAGATTCTCCTGTCATATACTCTTCCATTATAACAACTGCACTTCAGCTGCAAAAGACGGCAGTCTTCCTTGCGCTTCTTTTTTACCGAAAATAACGATGATCCTTCTCTTCCGCCATCGTCCGGGACTTTTGATGGTATCATGGAAGCAAAGGTGAAAGATATGAAAAAGACATTGGATCAAGACATCGGACAGCTGTATGAACTCGGTGACGAGCTTTTCGCCCATCCGCAGCTGGGATACAAGGAATTCATCAACAAGAAGATCCTGACGGATTACTTCAAAGCCAACGGACTGGAAGTGGAAGAGCTGGGCTTCCGCACCGCCTTCAAAGTCTCCATCGGCTCCGGCGGACCGAGGATCGGCCTGATCGCCGAACTCGATGCCATCCCGACACTGGGCCATCCTTTTGCCAGCAAGGAAGACAACGCCGCCCACAGCTGCGGCCACTCCACCCAATGTGCCATCATGGCCTATGCCCTGGTCCATCTGAAGGACCTCATCAAAAACGGCACCGTCACCCTCTACTTCACTCCGGCTGAAGAATTCACGGACACGGCATTCAGAAAAGAGCTGATCAGAAAAGGCGAGATCAATTATATCGGTGGCAAAGTCAACATGCTGACAGCGGGACAGTTCGACGAAGAAGACCTCTTCATCCACCTGCACACGATGGGCGAAGGACCATACCACTTCTCGCTCAACTCCTCGCTTGCCGGCTTCATCTACAAAGAGATCACCTTCAAAGGCAAAGCCACACACGCAGCCATGGCACCGGATAAAGGCATCAACGCGCTCAACGCCTTCGTCCTCTTCGACAACGCCATCAACATGCTCAGAGAGACCTTTAAAGAAGAAGACTACATCCGTCTGCACGGCATCCTCTCGACTGGCGGACAGACTGTCAACTCCATCCCGGAAAAGACCGTCTACGAATGCTACGTCAGGGCGACCAGTGAGGAAGCCCTCAAACAGACGGCAGCCAAAGTCGACAATGCCGCGAAACACTGCGCCAAAGCCATCGGCGCATCTGCGACCATTAAGTCAACACCGGGCTATCTGCCGATGAGACAGGATCACATGATCAGCGATGTCGTCAGAAGATACATGCTGAAATACTGCAAGCCGGAAGAGATCCACGAGAACGAGATCTCCATGGCAGCCGGCGACATGGGTGACCTGTCCCTGTTCAAACCGGCCATCCAGTTCGGCTACTCCGGATTCTCAGGCAACTGCCACGGCAGAGACCTTTGCATCTCGGATAAAAGACGCGCCTACTACGAACCGGCGGATGTCGTCTGCGAAAGCGTCCTCTATCTGCTGAAACATCCGGAATATGTGCAGAAGATCAAAGATGCCTTCACACCTGCTCTGACCAAAGAAGAATACCTGGCCTACCTCAACAAGTAGGCCTTTCTTAATCCTGAATTAAGAAGAAAGAAGTAGAACATTCATAAGGCCTCGGGTATAATAGGAAACATGAAAAAGGTGCTTATTCTGACCTCGATCAAGACCGGTTCCGGACACAAGTCGTCCGCCAATGCGATCGAAAAGAAACTGACGGACTTTGGCTATGCATGCAAGCAGCTGGATGTCTTCCCGCTCATGGGCTTCATGGGCGATCTGATGGAAAACTCCTACATCACGCTGACCACCAGGGCTCCG
The DNA here is from genome assembly GCA_024681275.1 of Erysipelotrichaceae bacterium. The sequence goes on along the minus strand of JAILBD010000106.1, from coordinate 6,058 downwards.
CTGATCTACTACATCTGTGAAAGATTTTCTCAGGCCTTTCCCGATCTCGTCCATCTGTCCATGTATCTCAGGATCAAAGATGCGATGCTGAAAGAGATCAGGGAATATCAGCCTGACCTCATCATATCCGTACAATGCATGTTCACGAAAGCCATATCCCGCCTGCTTGCCAGAAACAGGATCGATATCCCTTTTTATGTCGGCGTCATCGACCTGGTCGAACCGCCCAACGTCTGGAAAGATCCGGATGCCGATATGAGTTTCGTCCCGACCGAAACGGTCAGACAGGATTATCTGAACAGCGGCTTCCCGGAAGACCGGGTACTGACTTCCGGTTTCCCGGTCCGCGACGACATCGTCGTCAGAGACAAAGCCAAACAGATCAACAACCGCGTCCACATCCTGATGGTCAATACCTCGACCAATCTTGAGAAGAATATCCGCTTCCTGAAAGAAGTCTCGCGTCTGGAAAAGGTGTCCATCAAGTTCATCTGCGGTCTGGATAAACGGCTCTATGAAACGCTCACGAAGATGAAAGAAAACGGGGAGATCCCCGAAGATGTTGACATCTATTCTTTCGTCGACAACATGAACGAATTCCTGACCAATGCCCACATCATCCTGACCAAAGCCGGACCGAACGTCATCTCCGAAGCTGTCCGCTCCGATACCGCTGTCGTCATCACCGGCCACATCAAAGGCCAGGAAAACAAGAACTACCAGTTCATCACCGACAACGGCTACGGTTTCAAATGTGAAGATCCCGATCTGATCTACGGCAGGCTCTTCGACTTCATCTACACGCCGAAATTAAAAGTGTGCCTGGACACGATCGTCAGGCACAAGATAAGCAATGGTGCGGAATATATCGCCGAATACGTCAAAGATCACATCTGATCTTCAATAACGATCCAGTTTAATATCATCATCCAGTCTGTCTATGAAATGACAGAGCAGTTCGCCGGTCTCTTTGAGATCCTTTACGTCGATCAGCTCCAGTGTCGAATGGGAATAGCGATCCGGCGTGCCCATGTCGACACAAGGAACACCGTCATTCTCCAGTGCCAGATAAGCCGTATCAGACAAGGCGCCTCTGGCAGCCTGACGCTGTATCTGAATCCCGCTTTCCTCAGCCGACTTCTTCAGCAGTTCAAACATGCCCTTGTGAATGATGTTTCCGTTCAGAGTCCCTTTTCCATGGAAATTGAACATCGTGATGCCGACGCCATGATTCATCTTCACATTGGAGACCTTTCCTCTCTGATCAGGAGTATCGGCAGCGCCGGGACCCAGGATGGAGATCGCCATATCGCATTTCACGCTCCTGTTCGCCAGCATCGCGCCTCTGGCTGAGAACTCCTCCCAGACCGTCCCCACCAGACACACCGTCACCTTCGGCCGATGATCCTTCAGGTATCCTGCGATCTGGATCAGATTGCACAGACCGGCGGCGGCATCGATATAGGAACCCGAGATGCGGTCATTGAGCAGCTCGTGATATGCCTCTCCATAGGCGACAGGACAGCCGACCTGTATCCCCAGATCGAAAAGATCCTGATCGCTCCTGGCACCGACGTCGATGAAAAGATCGTTCAGCGTATCGGCTTTGGCCTTCTCCTCATTCGACATGATGTGATAGGCCCTGGTCCCGAAGATGCCCGGATACCAGTTCCCGTCTTCGCTTCCGACCCGGACCGCCGTGCCCGCCACGACCTTCTCCGGAACACCGCCGACACGGTCGACATAGATGAAGCCATCCGCATCGATCCTCCTGATCACAAAACCGATCGTATCCATATGGGCAAAGACCATCAGGACAGGCGCATCCTTCTTTGAACCCTCAAAGACCGCGATGCAATTGCCGACCTTGTCGATCCGCACATCATCCGTATACCTGAGCAGATCCCTCTTCAAAGCATAAGCCATCTGACTCTCATAGCCGCTCACGCGCGGAATCGCCATATACTCTTTCAGTTTCTTTTTCAGCTCTAAAAGTTCCATAATGATCACCTTTTTTTCAATGATAGACTTAACTCAATTATACCCTATCCCCTCTATTAACAAAGCCCGTTTTCATATGTTAGAATCATTTTATGGCAGACCATAAAGATCATCCGTTTCTCATGGGAATAGACGGCGGCACCGGCGGCATGCGGGTCGGGATCTACGATCCTTCCGGCAATTGTCTGGCTTTTTCCTCTGTCCCCTATGAGACCTCGTTCCCCAGACCCGGCTATGCGCAACAGCGGCCGGAAGACTGGTGGTCGGCAGCCGCGGCAGCTGTCAGAGAAGCGCTCAGGAAAGCGGATCTTTCGCCTGAACAGATCTCAGCCATCGCCTGCGACACCACTTCGACATCCGTCGTCGCATGCAGGAAAGACGGGACGCCACTAAGACCCTGCATCATCTGGATGGACGTCAGAGCCAACAAAGAAGCGGAAGAGCTTTTCACAAAGACCGGCGAATTCTATTCACCCGAGTGGATGCCGCCCAAACTGGCTTGGCTGAAAAGAAACGAAAGAGAGATCTACGATGAAGCGGAAGTCTTCTGCGAATACCAGGACTGGCTGACCTACAGACTGACAGGAAAATGGTGCATGAACATCAACACCGCCTGCAACTGGGCCTACTCGGTCAAGTCGGGATTCTCAAAGAAGATCTATGAGGCACTGGACATCGCCGACGCCCTGGACAGGTTCCCGGACAGGGAAGTCCACAGGCCGGGCGATCTCATCGGTTGCCTGTCCAAGGAAGCAGCTCTTCATCTTGGCCTTCGCGAAGGGACTCTGATCGCCCAGGGCGGCATCGATTCCTCGATCGGACTGCTCGGCATCGGTGTCAACAGGCAAGGCAGGATCGGCATGATCACCGGCTCCTCCAACCTGGCCATGGCCCTCAACGAAAAGCCTCTGCTCAATCCCCACGGTTCCAACAACGGGCCTGACAACCTGATCGAAGGCTTCTATACCGACTATGTCGCGCAAAGCGCATCCGGATCCATCCTCTCCTGGTTCAGGAAAGAGTTCTATCCGGAAAGATCCTACAAGGAGCTCGACGATCTGGCAAAAGAAGTCCCGATCGGCTCCAACGGCCTTCTGCTGCTGGACTACTTCCAGGGAAACAAACACCCCTATCAGGATGGAAAAGCCAAAGGCATGTTCTACGGGCTGACCCTTGCCCACAGCGGCATCGACATGTACAGGGCTATCCTCGAAGGCGTCGCTTTCGGAACAGAAAGGATACTGGATACCTTCAGGGAATACGGCGTCGACGTGAAAGAGATGAACATGGCCGGCGGCAGCGCCAGAAGTCCGCTCTGGATGCAGATACACGCCGATGTATCCAACATCATCATCAACGTCCCTGAAGACCTCAACGCGCCAAACCTCGGCTGCGCGATCTGCTGCGCAGTCATGCTGAAGATCTATCCGGACCTTCCGACCGCCGTCGACAGGATGGTCAGATATCAAAGATCCTACTGCCCCGATCCGGAGGCACACAGCAGATACATGAAGATCTACGAACTCTACAAGCGCTTCTATCCGCTCAACAGGGACTGGATCCGCGACTTCGCCGACACCTTCGAAGATCTGAATGGATAAGTTCAAAAGAAGCCGATACTTTTTTGAATCACAAGAATGAAACGACCTGATATATTTGAAATAGATCAGGTTTTTTATTAGAGGTCGGAACGATGAAAGAGAAACGAAGCATCTGGACAAAGGGATTTCTAATGGTATTTGCGATGTCGCTGTTTTCCGGCACCGCCGCCTACATGACCTACCCGCTCATCACCAAATACGCCCTGACGATCAAAGACGACATCGCCCTGGCATCGACGATATCCGGACTCATGTCGCTGTCCGGACTGATCGTCTGTCCTTTTGCCGGCCTCATCACCGACAGCTTCAACCACAAGAGGATCATACAGTACTCGACGATCTTCTACGTCATCATCTTCCTGGGCCACATCCTGGCCACCAACATCCCGATGCTGATCGCCATGAGACTGCTGGTCGGCTTCTCCTTCTCCATCAACTCCGTGACCGGAACGGTCTTTTCGACCCACTTTATCCCGAAAGAGAAACTGGCGGAAGGCATGGGCTATGCCGCTTTGGCCAACATCCTGGCTCAGGCCATCGGACCGGGCCTGGGACTCAAACTGGTGGAACTGTCCGGCTATCATCTCACCTTCGCCGGTGCCGCCTTCTGCGCCTTCATGGCTCTGCTCATCGTCACGCTCCTGCCATATGAAGGCAATCCGGTCAAAACGGAAAGGAAAAAGGTATCCCTTTCCGATATCTTTGCCTTTGAATACACAGACTACTCTCTGATCGCCGCCCTATTATCCGTCGGCAACGCCTGGGTCACGACCTTCCTGGCCATCATCGGCGACGAAAGAGGCATCGCCAACATCGGTCTATTCTTCACGGTCTACTCGATCGCCATGGTCGTATTCAGACCACTGATGGGATCCCTGCACGACCGCAAAGGCATCTACCATGTCATGATACCGGCCATCATCGCCGCATCCATGGGCGTCTTCCTGATCGGTATCGGCAAGACACTGCTGGTGATGATGCTGGCAAGCGTCTTCAAAGCCATCGGCCAGGGCACAGGAACACCATCCCTGCAGACGGAAGTCATCAAGAAGATGGATCCTTCCCGCTCCGGCGTCGCCGCCTCCACGGTCCTGATCGGCATGCATATAGGAAATGCCTTCGGACCGATGCTGGGAGGCCAGCTGGTCGAAAGGATCGGCTATCGCGACATGTTCGTCTGGTTCGCGATCCTCTCCGCCGTCCTCTCCTTCATCCTCATGTACTTCCGATACATCATCGACAAGAAAAAAGTCCATTGACACAATGGACTTTTCAATCTCTCACCAGCATCACCAGATACTCCGGTGTGCCCTCTTCAAATCTTCTCTGACCATTCAGCCTGAAGCCAAAACGCTCATAGAAACGGATCGCCTCCGGATTCTTTTCCAGAGCCCAGAGGAACTTCACATCGAATTCTTTGATCGCATATTCAAGAAGCTTTGAACCGATGCCCTGATCCTGAAAGAAGTGATCGACATAGAGTTCCTTCACTTCATCGCCTTCTATGTGGATGAGCCCTTTGACGATGCCGTCATCATAGACCCATATCCTTGGAAGATACTGCTCATATTCTTTCGCGACCTTCAGGACCTGCAGTTCGTTGAAAGAGAAGTCATCATCCTGAAAGATGGGACGGAATCTGATCCTTTTCACAAAGACCAGGATCTCGCCGATCCGCGAAAGGTCTTCTGTTACCGCTTTTCGTATCATGAGTATCTCTCATCCAGCCGATCGATCGCATCGAAGAAGATCCGCATGCAGCTGTCCCGGTCCGCATCGAGCAAAACGATGTGACTGCCTTCCCCTTCCTTGAGGATCGTCTGTCCCTGGGTCTCTTCGCCTTCCAGGACGATATCGACCCTGCCTTTTTTATACTGGAAGATCTGCGCATCCAGCAGCCAGATAACAGGGATCAGATCGAAGATCGCCGTCCTGTCCCAGCCCCTGTCTATCGCATAGCGCAGGTAGAAGCTGAAGAGATCGTCGACCAGCTTCGACACCTTCTTCCCTTTCCTGAATCTTTCCGTCTCCTTCACCAGGATGCCCCCGGCGTAGCAGACCTCCAGAGGCGCCATGACGATCGGAACGCCTGAATCAAAGACGATCTTCGCGGCATGCGGATCATGCCAGATGTTGAATTCGGCGTACCTGTTGATATTGCCCAGACCCATGGCGCCGCCCATCAGCACGATCTGTGAGATCTTTTCCTTTTTTTCCGGATATTTTTCCAGCAGCATGGCGAGATTGGTCAAAGGAGCCAGGGCGATGATCGTGACATCCTCTTCCCTGTCCAGAACATCCCGATAAAAGTCCAGGGCCGGCATCGTTTCAGCCTTCTTCAGCGGCTGAGGCAGGACAGGCCCGTCCATGCCGCTCTCCCCATGACCACCTGGCTGAGGAACGCCATCCAGGACAAGAGGCTTTACAGCTCCCCTGTAGACCGGGATATCGATACC
>JAILBD010000092.1 GCA_024681275.1 Erysipelotrichaceae bacterium | reverse complement strand
GCCGCCTTCCTGGTCCGCGCCGATCAGCAGAGGCAGATGCCCGCCTTTCACAGAGGCCGCATTGAGTTCGTCGATCAGTTTCACCGTCTGCGTCGCGTCATGGATGTTGTCTGAGAAGAGGATGATGCCGCCAAAGCCCAGATCTTCGATGATCTGTGAGACCTCAGTTGTGAGCGCGGTCATCGGGACATTGATGTCGTTGCTGCGGAAGGAGGCGTAGGAAAAAGACGGCATCAGCATCTGCGCCGCTTTTTCTCTCAGTGTCATCTTTTCCAGGATCTCTTGCACCTCATCTGTTTCCTGATCCTTGCAGGAGGCAAGGCTGCAGGAGAGCAGGATGATGAGCAGCAGACCGAGGATCTTTCTCATATCTTTATTTTATCGCAAAAGAAAAGGGGAATTGATCCCCTACTTGCGATAAACGCAGTTTCCGTTCAGATATGTCGATACGACAGGGATCCTGTGGATGTCTTCAGGATCTGTCTTGAACGGATCTTTTCCGAGTATGACGAAGTCAGCCAGATAGCCTTCCTTGATGAGACCTTTGTATCCTTCTTCAAAGCTTCCTTCCGCGGAGGCGATGGTAAAGGAGTCGATCGCTTCCTTTACGGAAAAGGCCTGGTCCGGCAGATACGGACCGGTACCGTCGATCGAGGTCCTGGTCACGGCACATTCGATACCGCGTAAGGCATCCGGAAGTTCGACCGGCGCATCGGAACCGTTGGAGACGCAGAGTCCGCCGTCTTTGAGGGTCTTCCAGGAATAGCTGGTCGAGGCGAGGTCTTTGCCGACCCTGCCTTCAACGATGTGATTGTCGTAGTCTAAGAAGATGGATTGGGCATAGATGTGAACGTTGAGATCGATCATGCGCTGCAGCTGGTCTTTTCTTGAGATCTGGCAGTGCACGATGCCATGTCGGTGATCGTTTCTCGGATATTCCTTTAAGGCTTTATCGATCGCATTGATGACCTTGTCAAGGCAGGCGTCGCCGATCGCGTGGACGGCCACGGACATATCGTGCCTGTTGGCGTAGGCGATCATCTTATCGAACTGTTCATCGGTAAACAAGGAGAAGCCCTGTGTGGAAGGATCATCGGCGTAAGGGATCGAAAGGTGGGCTGTACGTCCGCCCAAAGATCCGTCGCCCAGTAATTTCAAAGGTCCGATCTTGAACATAGTATCACCTGTTCCGGTGACATTGCCGGCGTCTACGAAGCGGGAAAATTCCTTGAGATCCGTGAAATTGGACTGTTCAAAGACGCGGACGGTGAGTTTTCCTTCTTTCGCGAGTTCATTGAAAGCTTCATTGATGATCTCAAAGGGGATCTCACGGAAGACGCAGTAGTCATCGGACTGGCAGGATGTGATGCCAAAAGTATTGAGGGCTTTGGATCCGGTCTCGATCATCTGTTTGAGTTCTTCCTTGTCGGGGAGCGGGATGAAAGGTTCGACGAGGTCCATGGCATTGTCGTAAAGAAGGCCGTGTTCAAAGTCGATGGCTCCGCCCAAAGGCGCTTTCGTATCTTCATTTATATTTGCGATCCTTAATACTATGGAGTTGACCACGCAGCAGTGTCCGCACGCCCTTGTTAACATGATCGGCTGATCTGCAGAGAGTTCATCGAGGTCGGCGCGGTACGGCATGCGTTTGACGTCTTCGAAGTAATCCTGGTTCCAGCCTCTGCCTCTGATCCAGCTTCCTTCTTTGAATTCGTTCTCTTTGATGAAGTGTTTCATGTAGTCCATCATGCCGGAAAGGGAGTCGGTATGTTCGGCAAGCCTCGCCATGCGCAATGACTGGCCGAAATTGAGCAGATGCATATGGGAATCGTTGAATCCGGCACAGACGAATTGTCCGTTCAGGTTAACTTTTTCACAATCGTCGATCTGCGGTATTTCTTCGTAAAAGACTTCTTCGATCGTATCACCATTTACCAGAAAGGCTTTCGCAAAGCCTTCGCCGGTGTAGATGTTTGCGTTATAGTACAGTGTTTTCATAAGTGGATCTCCTGCCTTATTATTATCATACATGAAAATTGAATGTAAAATTTTTCATGAATTGTAAAACGATTACATTTTTTTATTGACAGGAGTTTTCAATTGCATTAATATTAAAAATGTTATAAGGAGAACACTTATGAAAAAATTATTATCTTTACTGATGATCTTGTTGCTCCTGGTAGGCTGCTCCGGCGGTAATCCTTCCGGAGGTGATGCTCCGGCAGAAGGCGCTACTGAAGAGACGACAGGCAAGACAGTCACATTGCAGGCTCCGACTCCATTGATCTCCATGGATACGGCAGTTGCCACAGACGGTACTTCCTTCTCGGCAATGACCATGTGTATGTCCGGTCTCGTATCCCTGGATGCAGACGGCAACCCGGTCGCAGACGCTGCGGAATCCTGGACAGTCTCCGAAGACGGTCTGACTTACACGTTCAAACTTCGTGACGGTGCAGTCTGGTCCAACGGTGATCCGGTCACCGCTAACGACTTCGTTTATGCCTGGGACAGAATGACCAATCCTGAAACGGCAGCTGACTACGGCTTCCTTTGGGACATCTGCGGTATCGAATCCTACACGGCAGTCGATGATCTGACTTTCGAAGTCAAGCTCGCTGCTCCTTCCGGATTCTTCCTCGGCTTGACTGCTTTTGCTTCCATGTTCCCGATGAACGCGAAAGTCGCTGAAGAAAAAGGCGATCAGTATGCATTGTCCGTCAACGACATGGTCTACAACGGACCGTATGTCATGACGAGCTGGACTGCAGGCTATTCCTTCGAATTCGAACAGAATCCTACGTATTGGGATGCTGAAAACTACGCAAAAACTTATGCCCAGAAAGTCATCTTCCGTGAGATCACGGATACGCAGACGGCTTTGATGGAATACGAACAGGGCAACCTCGACACTGTTTCCCTTTCCGGTGAACAGGTCGATGCCAACTCTTCCGCTCCGGGCTTCGTCAACAGACTTGCCGGTTACATGTACTACCTTGCGATCAACCAGGGTAACAACCACCACGACCGTACAGGTGCTGCTGACCTCTCCAATGTCAATATCAGAAAGGCTATGTCCTATGCGATCGACCGCGATGAGATCGCCAGAGTCCTGAACGATGGTTCCGTCGCAGCCGGCGGTATCGTTCCGATCGCTCTTGCCGCTAACCCTGAAACAGGTGCTGACTTCCGTGATGACCAGGGCTACATCGTTTCTTACGACGAAGCTAAGGCAAAGGAATTCTACGCTAAGGGTGTTGAAGAACTCGGACATGATGTCACATTCGAACTCTTATACGGTTCCGATGAAGGTGATTCCATCATCAAGGCCGCTGAGCAGATCCAGTCTTACCTCGAGGCTGTCGGCTTCACTGTCAATCTGAATCCGAAACCTAAGAAAGAACGTCTCGATCTGGCCGGTACAGCCGATGATCATGACTTCGATGTCATGCTGACAAGATGGGGTCCGGACTATGCCGATCCTCAGACTTACATGGATCTGTTCTTACAGGCTTCCGTTGACTACAACGACGGCGGTTACTTCTCAGAAGCTTATGAGGCTCTCGTTCATGATGCGGAATTCGGTGCAGGCGTCACTGACGCAAGTGTCAGATGGCAGGATTTCCTCGATGCTGAAAAACAGCTCGTCGTTGAAGACGCAGGTGTCGTTCCTGTATTCCAGGCCGGCGGCGCTATGATCATCAATCCGAACATCAGCGGTATCGAGTTCCACTCGGCAGCTGTCGATTCCTACCGTCATATCGTAGTGAAATAATCTGAATCGATCAAAATAACAGAATTAGGATAGAGCGGTTGAGCAAGTCTTAATCGCTCTATTTGTATTTTTGAAAGGGGGAAAGAAATGAAGAAATACATCTTTCGAAGAGTGATGATATCGATCGCTACCCTGTTGGTCATCGTGCTGGTCTTATTCCTCCTGATGGACCTCATGCCGGGAACTCCGTTCAACGATGAGAAGCTTTCGGAAGCACAGATCGCCATGCTGTATGCCAAATACGGTCTGGACAAGCCGCTTCTGGTACGGTTCTTTCTGTATCTGAAAAACATGCTGACAGGCGACTTAGGTGTCTCCTATGCCATCAATAAGAACTTCCCGATCTCCGAAATGATCAAGGGACGTCTGGGCATCTCTCTGGCAGTCGGTGCCATGGCGATGGTCTTCGGTACGATCATGGGACTGATACTAGGCATCGTGGCAGCACTCAATCACAACAGCTGGATCGATAACCTGTGCTCGGTGATCTCGGTCATCGGTGTCAGTGTGCCTTCCTATGTCTGCGCATTGCTTCTTTGTTACTACGTTGCTTATAAACTGAAACTGCTGCCGATCTTATACAACCAGACGGTACCGTTCAAATCGCTGATCCTGCCGGCGCTGGCCTTATCGGTCTCACCGACCGCCAATGTCGCCAGATTCACAAGATCGGAAATGATCGATGTCCTGAATTCCGACTACATCCTTCTGGTCCAGTCCAAGGGCGTCAAGCAGTATCGGATGATCATCCGCCACGCGTTACGTAATACTTTGATCCCGATCATCACGGTCACCGGACCGTTATTGGTCAACCTGCTGACGGGTTCTTCCGTCATCGAGAGGATCTTCGGTATCCCGGGCATCGGCTTGCTGATGATCTCGGGCATTCAGCAGAACGACTACAACGTCACTTTGGCCTGTTCGTTCATCTATTCGGTCATGTACATCGTCGTTATGCTTGTCGTAGATATCCTTTACGGCGTCATCGACCCGCGTATCAGGGTCTCGAAGGAGAGTTAAGATGAGTGAATTGAAAAACCATGAATTCCATGATGACGATTTTGAATTCGCTCATGAAGAAGGCGCAAAGCTTTTAGATAAGAACTACAAATCCACTTCCTACTGGAAAGATGTATGGGGCAACTTCTCCAAAAACAAAGGTGCTCTGATCGGTGCGGTCATCATCTGCATCATCATCCTGTTTGCTCTGATCGGTCCGTCTTTGAACGAACATACCTACAAGTCGATCAACCACGGACATGAATATCTGGTACCGCGTATCCCGGGTCTGGAAAAGATCGGGATCGCCAACGGCTACTACAAGGGAACTGACCAGTATGCGTCAAAAGGCGCAAGTGATGTCTATTACTGGTTCGGTACCGATACGCAGGGAAGAGATATCTTCACCCGTGTCTGGTCCGGAACGCAGGTATCACTTGTCATCGCGTTTGCGGCAGTCTTAGTCGATATCTTCATCGGTATGGTATATGGCCTTGTTTCCGGTTTTATCGGCGGCAGAGTCGATATCTACATGCAGCGTTTCGCTGAAATACTCAACGGTATCCCGACGCTGGTCGTCGTGACTTTGCTGGGTCTGGTGCTCAAGCCGGGTATTTCTTCGATCATCTTTTCACTGATCCTGACAGGGTGGATCGGCATGGAAAGGATCGCCAGAGCGCAAGTCCTGAAGGTCAAGGAACAGGAATACATCCTGGCTTCCACGACGCTTGGCGCTTCCAGGTTCAGACTGATCTTCAAGGAGGTCCTGCCGAACATCTTCGGACAGGTCATCATCACTTCGATGTTCTCCATTCCGAGCGCGATCTTCCTGGAGGCTTATCTGTCGTTCCTGGGTCTCGGTGTTCCGGCACCTCTGGCTTCGCTGGGCTCTTTAGTCTCCGATGGCTATAAGTCGATGACGACCTTCCCGCATATCCTGATCATCCCGGTCGTCGTACTGGGCGTCCTGATGCTTTGTTTCAACCTGTTCGCGGATGGC
>JAILBD010000086.1 GCA_024681275.1 Erysipelotrichaceae bacterium | reverse complement strand
CTTCCTTTTCTGTTGCAGTTTCCGGAGAAACAGTCGCCGTCAGGGACTTGGCATCTTTCGGTTTCATCTCCAGAGAAGAATCACTTAAGGCGATATCCGTGACGTCTTCAGTGATGATCGTGAAGGTCATTTTGGTGATGGGACCTATGTAAGTCTCATCATCCATCCTTTCTGCTTCGTTGATTATCGTTACTGCGTATGAAGGTTCACCCTCCCATGAAGCAATCCTGTCTTCTCTATTCCAATTCCAGCCATCCGGCAATATATCTGCATTATAAGTCTCGATTTCGATCTTTAAGATCTTGCCGATGGAAGAGGAAAAGGTGAATGAACCATGGCGTACAATAAGTTCTTTGCCAACAAAATTTACAGATGCTCCTCCTCCCTCTTCGAATTGATAACTACCATCACAGTCGGGGCTTAACGTGATCCCTTCTTTGGAAAAAGAATACGTGAGATCTGTATTTATGCTCTTGACAGTATCTTCATCAAAGATGATCTGCTTTGTTGCCGGCTCTGCTTTCACCTGTTTGCTTGCGCAGGGCATGAAACCTGCTATGGCTACTATCATAAGCAGTATGGCTGTGAATGTCCTTATGATCCTTCTTTTCATGGTGTTGCTCCTTTGTTTCCTACTGGAGGCTTAATATTATATCTGCACCAAAAAGCCTTGTATTCCTATTAAATAAATTATATATGCACATATGTATCTTCGCAAGGAAAAGGGTACCCGTTTTCATTCGGCAGAAACAGGTTATAGAGGATCGGCTTTTATTTCTGATGATATAATTCATATAGAATCATGCCTAAAAACGAGAATCAATTAAACAAAGCTATTGCCATCCTTCAACTGTTGTTAAGTCATACAGATGATGAGCATGTTCTAAAAACACTGGATCTTGCCAATCTTCTGTATGATGCTTTTGGAATAGAAGCAGAAGAGAGATCTGTTTTAAGAAACCTTAATCAATTAAGAGACCTTCTTGATACACCGGTAGAAGATGTCGATCATGCGGAAGATGTTGAATTCAAATATGGCGTTGATTACGATCCTCGTAATGACAAGAAAGGCTGGCACATCATAGAAAGACCATTCAGCCAGTCTGATGCGCTGTTCCTGATCGAATGTATCAACTCATCAAAGAGTATCTCTGACAGTACGGCAAAGAAGTTGAAAGAGCTGATCGCCTCCCAAAGAAGTTCTTTTGAAAAGGAAGAACTGCTTGATAAGGAATCCATCTACACTATTGGTCGTAGCAGGACAGACAACAACAAACTGTTGAGGATATTGGAGACCATAGACTCTGCGATCAAGAACAATCACAAGATATCCTTTAAATACAAGAACTATCGTTTTGTGAATGGTAAGATCCAGAAGGTCGATCGAAGGCAGGGAAAAACATATCTTATTAGCCCATATAAAGCATTAATGAATGACAGTAATTATTATCTGCTCGGTGTTAACGAGAAAAACTATCTTATTCCTTATAGAATAGACAGAATGGAAGAGATAGAAGAAGCCCAAGAGCAAAGAGAAGGCATGGAATTGTTCAAACAGATCAACCTCGCCACATACACTAAAGAGATCTTCAACATGTTCTCGGGCAGAAGAGAATATGTCTCCATACGCTTTACCAACGATCTGCTGACTGCGATCGTTGACCGGTTTGGAGAGAAAGAGATTAAACAGATAGATGATGAATTCTTTCTGCTTCAAACACATGTGCTGGTTTCAGACCAATTCTTCTCTTGGCTGTGCGGATTCAAAAAGAAGGCTAAGATACTCTCCCCTGCTCATATTCAGGAAGAATTCAAAGCCTTCATAGAAGATATCTATCAACTAAATAAGTAAAAGTTGATGAAAGTTGATAAAAGTTGATGGTTTAGAGCGAATAAGTATGTTTTATTCGCTTTTATTATGATTTAGTTCAATTTAATACAAATTACTTCAAACAGGTACTTGTGAGAAGATTGTGAGAAGATTTGAGAAGATTTTTATGTTTTTTCAATGGTAGAACTTCTTCTAAAACGCCTATTTATAGGCGTTTAGCCCTCCAAGCTGACTACGTGGGTTCGATTCCCATCACCTGCTCCAGCTTGTATATAGATCCCCGCTAGAAAGCGGTTTTTTTATGCCCTTTTACATCTTTCCCATATATAAAAAGCCCTCTGCACAAGCAGACCGAGCTGTTCATCATAAAGTTTTCAGATCCTGATCCACATCCGTTCTTCGGAACTCACCACATAGCCATACTTTCTGAAAAACTGTGGGCTGATCGTATCACAGCACAGATAGTCGGCGCCAAAATACGCTCTGGAATCTTCAGTGATCTTATCAAGCAACATCTTGCCATAGCCCTTGGATCGCTGATCCGGTCTGGTGAAAGCACCGGAGATATGGACCGTCTTTCCATTGGGTGAATCCGGATGATAGAAAACATTCAGATAAGATGCGGTCATGACGGAAATGAGACGGTCATCATCATAGACGCCATAAGTCTGTACGCACATGGAAGTCGGGTCATCGCCACGGCAATAATCCCTGATCATCTCTTCATCCACCGCATAAGGAAACTCTTCCTGCCTGGAAAACTCCATAAGATCTGCCATATTCTCTTTCGTAAGTCTGATTACAGTGATCATGTCATAGATTCTACCATCATTATCAGAAAGAGATGGATCTGATGCATCTCATCGCATGAACTCATTTTTCATGCGATGAGACTGCTCGTCCTAGATGTCAAAGACCGTGATCTTCTCGATATGTTCCGAGTATTCCTGTTTCCATCGGCGGTAAAACTCAGATCCTTCAAGATCCTGTACGGCCTTTTTGTTCAGTCTGATCCTGATCATCAGATCATAGCGCTGCCTCAGATCATGATTGGAGACATAGACATCCGCCTTCCTGACTCCATCGATCTTCACAGCCTCGCTGAACAGATCAGAGATCTGTTCATACATGGCTTTTTCATCAGTATCCTTCTTCAGCTTGACGATCATGTAACGTTCCATCATTCATCCTCCAGAATGTAATAGTTCAAGGTATCCCAGTATCTTCCATGGTAATAGAGATCATCGATCCTCTTTCCCTCATAATGCATGCCGCACTTCTTCATCACTTCGCCGGACGCCGCATTCTCTTCGATATGACAGGCTCTGACTTTATGCACCCCCGAAGAAAACAGCAGTCTGATCATCGCATCCAAAGCTTCGCTCATGTAGCCTTGATCCCAATAGGGTCTGCCCAAGGCAAAACCCACTTCAACTGTATTCATCACCTTGTCAGGCCTGTTGATCTGAAAGATGTTGCCGATCACTTCCCCGTTCTCTTTCAGCACGATGGCCAAAAAATACATCTTTTCAGCCCGGTACTTTTCAATGATCCTGCTCAAAGACAGATCCTCTTCCTTCTCTTTATAGGAGTCGACATAATACTTCAGGACTTCCGGATCATGATTGATGTTCCTGAAGATCGCCGATCTGTCTTCCTCTTTCAGAAAACGCAGGATGAGACGCCTCGTAGAGATCGTGATATTTTCATCAAATTCCTTCATCTGTATATATTATAATTTTGTTATGAACAAATTCAAAAATCTGAGACTTGAACTGATCATACTGGTCCTCTTCCTGATCTTCACCTCCCTCATCGTCCTCGGACGGAGAGAAAAGAAAGTCCCGGAAGACATCGTGGAAGAAGAGACTGTCGATTCGATCAAAGAGATCGATTACACAAAGATCGACGTGATCAGCGGCAAATACTACTACGAAGACGAACACTTCAGCAGCAGTTTCGGCATCGATGTCTCAGAATTTCAGGATGATATCGACTGGAAGAAAGTTAAGAACGACAGCGTCGAATTCGCCTATCTGCGCATCGGCAGACGCGGAGCGACCACCGGTCTTTTATATGAAGACGACAAATTCGAACAGAACTATAAAGGCGCCAAGGAGAATGGGCTGAAGATCGGCGTGTACTTCTTCTCCCAGGCCATCAATGAAAAAGAAGCGGTCGAAGAAGCCGAATGGGTCATCGAACACCTGAAAGGAAAACATCTCGACCTGCCTGTCGTCTACGACTGCGAAGAAGTCTTCATTGAAGATGAGAAACCCCGCCTGGAGGGTCTTGAAGCCAAACAACTGACTGACAACGCTCTGGCTTTCATCAAACGCATTGAAAAAGAAGGCCATGAATGCATGATCTACACCTATCTCTATTGGGCTGAGAACTATTTTGAGATGGACAGGCTCACAGACTATCCTTTCTGGTTTGCCCAGTACGATACGGATGAGCCGAAACTGGAATACCCGATCGCCATCTGGCAGTATTCCAAGAATGGAACGATCAACGGGATCAGTGAACCGACTGACCTCAACATCATGTTCATCGCCAAAGAGGAGAACGAATAAGGACGATCATTCTGATCGTTTTTTCTTAAAGGAAGGTCCGCAACATGGATGAGCAGAAAAAGAAACTGACAGATTTCTACAACAAATTCAATGAGAATAAGCGACTGGATCGCAGACATGGACAGGTAGAATTCCTGACCTCCATGAAATTCATCCATGAATACCTGAAAAAAGGCGACAGGATCGTGGACATTGGCGCCGGACCGGGACGCTATTCCATCGCTTTGAAAGAGGAAGGCTATGATGTGACAGCTGTCGAATATGTCAGGCCAAACATCGGCATGTTGAGAGCGAAAGACAAGGAGATCCGGATCGTGGAAGCCAGTGCGGTCGACCTGTCCATGTTCAAGGACGACGAATTCGACTTAGCGATCATGTTCGGCCCCCTCTATCATCTCTACGACAGAAACGACCGCCTGAAAGCGCTCTTAGAAGCCAAAAGGATCACCCGCAGGAACATCTTTGTCACCTACATCATGAATGAATATGCCGTGATCGAATACGCCTTCAAGGATGACAACTACAAACGGATCAAAGACAAACTGGAAGACGATTTCCGTATCAACGATCCGGAAGCCATATTCATCCAGTCAAGGATAGAAGAGATCGATGAGCTCAATGAAAAAGCCGGCCTCAGACTGATCAGGCGCTTTGCCTCAGACGGACCGACCGATTACATGCGGGATGCGATCAACAGGATGGATGAAGAGACATTTGTGGCCTATCTCGACTTCCATCAAAAGACCTGTGAGAGAAAAGAACTTCTCGGTGCCAGTGCCCACATCGTCGACATACTGACAAAATAAAAGAAACAGATCAATCTGTTTCTTTTTCTTCTTTCTCTTTATCCGGAGCGTATTTGATGACCAGATGTCTCTTGTTTCCTTCACCTACGGAAACTGTCGTGACATTCTTGAAATCCTGAAGATACTGATGGATGACTTTTCTCTCATCATTAGGCATCGGATCCAGTTCACAGTCAACATGGCTCTTGGCGACGTTGATCGCTTCTCTTCTGGCGATCGCCTTGACCTTCTTGTAACGGTCTTCCTTGTAATGGTTGACATCGACGACCAGATTGATCCTCTTCTTGAAAGTCGCATTGACAGCAGCCTTCAGAACAGTCGAGATCGCTCTGAGAGTCTGACCGTTCTTGCCGATGATGATCGCATTGTTCTCCGCATCCAGGATGACGCGATATAAGAGCTCTTCCTCTTTATCCTTGTCCTTCTCAACGATGATCTCGATCGCAACGCCCTGATTCAGTTCAGTGAAATATGCGCCGAGGTAATCAAAGATGAATTCTTTGACATCCTTGGAAGTGAAAGCCTCGATCGTGACAGATTTATGGAGACCGAATATACCACCTTTTTCTTCTTCAAGAACATTATATGTGATGTCCTGAACCTGGCAGCCCTGCTCAGCAGCGATGCTGTTGAGGACTTCATCCAATGTCCTGCCTGTATACTGTTTCATGTTTACGCCTCCTTGTGGGTCAGCCTGTCAATGACAAGCGCCTTGATGATGTTGACGATCGAAGAGATGCAATAGTAAAGGGAAACGGCCGTCGGAATGGAATACATTGCCAGAGCGACCATAGCCAGCATCGAATAGGTCATCATCTGATTCTGATTTTCAGGTTTCTTGTAAGTCTTGTGATGCTTTTCAGCTTCTTCCTTGCCGCGCTTCTCTGCGAGCCACTGCGGGATCTTGATCGAGATGAGCTGACATGCGACCATCAGGACGAAGATGACCAGACAGATCCAAGCCTGACTCCTGATCGCCATTGACGGAGACTGGGAAAGCGATACGCCTGCGAAAGTCGCATTGGCGACAGCCTCTGACCTTCTGACCGCATTGTACATGCCGATCAGCAGAGGAAACTGAATGAATGTTGCAAGTATCGAACCGAACGGATTGATGCCGTACTTGTTATAGACCTGCTGCATCTCCATAGCCATGCGCTGCTGAGACATGTCATCAGATCTGCCTTCATACTTGGCCTGTATCTTCTGCAGTTCAGGCTGAAGTTCCTGCATCTTCTGCATCGCAACGCTGGACTTGAACGTGAACGCAAGGACGATCACGTTGAGCACGATCGTGACGATCGTGACGGCCCAGAAGATTCCCATCTTCGGAGTCAGCCAGTTGATCGCCTGAGATAATGGATAAGTGATTAAGGCCGATAAAAAGCCGTCATTCATTGCCTCTGAAAAAGTTGTGTCTAATGTTATGAGTTCGGTCGAAGTCGAACAGCCTGTCAGCAACAACGCCAAAGCTATGAGTGAGAAGACAAGTTTTAAGCGTTTTTTATTCATAATTTGCTCCTTAACAATTTCATACTGTTATATTATAGCCTTTTTGAGTGCTATTTCCAAATCATTTTTATTCTCTGCAAAACTGCGTCCCAAATACGGTTTCCGCACGATCACGATGATATCCTTCGGGTAATTCTCAAAATCCACAAGCGCCCTGATCATCTCTCTGACCTGCCTCTTGATCTTGTTTCTCTCCACCGCATTGCCCAGTTTTTTCGATACCGAGATGCCCGCCCTGGCATGTTCCTCCTTTTTAGGAGAATGATATACGACAAAAAACGCGTTTGCAACGGAACGCTTCAGAGAAATGATCGAAGAGAACTCCTCATTTTTCCTGACCCGGTACTCTTTTTTCATATATAAATAAAAGCCACCTAAGTGACTTTAATCGGATAATACCTTTCTACCTTTAGCACGACGTCTGGCTAATACCTTACGTCCGCCGACTGTCTTCATTCTGGCTCTGAAACCATGGACATTCTGGCGTTTTCTTTTGCTTGGTTGATACGTTCTCTTTGTTGCCATATAAGCCACCTTTCCTAAAAATTACTATTAAATTTTAGTCCAAAGGGGGAAGAAATGTCAATAAGCCAGAAAGAACTAATCTTCTATTTTATCAGGCGTCTGTTGATCCTTCTGGCGATCGCATTGCAGGAAGTCCCAAGCTCAAAGGTCAGACCATTGCGTGTTTCGACCACTTTTCGTATGCCGATCTCCTGGATCTTCTCAAAAGAGATCTTTTCCGGATCGCGGATATAGACGTTGAGTTTGAAAAGACCGGAACCCGCAGAAATGATATTGTCAGTACCGCCGGCTATCCTGATCAGATCGTTCACCAGTTCCTCTCCGTTGCCGCTTCTGGCAAAATCAAAAGCCAGATAACGGTAATAGAACATCGTGAACAGCAGCATGAAGACGAAACCCGCAAGGCCGAATATCAGGATGATCCGGATCGAAGGAAGCAGAGAAGAGTTGCGGATATTGATGATGAAATCCGCAAAACTGCCCGGCATCGCGATGACGGTATTGCTGATGCGGCTGGAGAAACCCAGGAACGCTTCAAAAGAGACCAGTCCGCTTGAACAGAAACCGACCAGTATCAGATAGACGAGCAGAAGTGCGGGAGACGTCATCAGCATCAGCAGTTCCGTCGGCAGCGGATTGCCGGCAACGATCGAAAGCAGGATCGCGAAAAGGATCGCGAAAGTCAGCAGTCCACGGTCATTCCTGTCGCTCATCGAGAACAGTGTCCCCAGATAGAAACCAGGGATGATGAACATGTTGATCACATAGAACGGGGTGATGAAACGGCCTGCGCCGATATAAGTCGCATTGGAATCCTTGATGTAAGTCCAGATATTGACATCGCCCAGAACGCTCTGACCGGTAACGGTATTTGAGAAAGAACCGCCTGCGGAAGTATACCAGAACGGATATCTGATGATGTTGCCTAAACCGAGTATGGACAGGACCCTGTCCAGTACCGAATACAGGCCGATCCTCATCGGGTCAAGAAGGTCGGCACCGATAAAAGTGATCGCCCTTTGCAGATACATGTACGCAAACGGGAAGGTGTAGGAAACGATCAGACCCAGCAGGAAACAGAAGATGAAATTATAGATCAGACCCGAAGTGTCTCTGGCAAAGATGTTGGTCAGAGAATAGCTCTCTCTGTGCCTGGAAAGGATGAAAGACCACCTTGTCGCATAAGCGACCAGGAAAGAGCCGATCATGCCCGTCTCCAGCGGAAGACGCGGACCATTTGAAGAATTGAATATCGAATTGATGCCGTATCCCGAAGCATAGGCCTGCGCATTCAGAGTCTGTGTCGAAAACAACATCGTCGTGACGATGAAAGTGAAGTAGCCGACCAGAGCCATGACGACAGGAGAAGCATTGTTCGCTTTCTTGCACACGATGTTCAGCATGAAGATCAGCGGCAGATTCATGATGATGAATTCACCGATCCTCAGACATAATTCGGCCAGAAACAGGATTATATTGGAACGGAAGGTATAGAACACATTGACGCTTTCGTTCTGGATAAAAAAGCCGAAGGCGATCAGGATGAAACCGAAATAAGCGACTCTGATCGGTGTCTTGCAGCTTTCGTAGAGATTCATAATTCTTTTCATACAATTATTCTACAACAAAAAGACATATAATGAAAAAGAGGTAAAAGCACATGAAAGCAATGATAATCGTAAGTGACGGTCTGGAAGAATGTGAAGCTCTGGTGACCTATGACCTGCTTTATCGTGCAGGCATCGGCGTGGAACTGGTCGGCACGAAGCCCGAGATCACTTCATCCCATCAAGTGACCTTTCAGCCTCACAAAACGATCGATGAGATCGACCCCTATCTCTATGACTGTCTCATCCTGCCGGGAGGCAAGCCCGGGACAAAGAACCTGGAAAACGACGATCGCGTTCAGAAACTGATCGATCTTTTCGTAAAAGAAGACCGCTACATTGCGGCCATCTGTGCGGCCCCGTCCATCCTGATCCACAAAGGCCTTCTGAAAGACAGAAGATTCATCTGTTTCCCCGGCTTTGAGTCAGGTCTGGAACCCGCCGACGTCAAAGCGATGCAGGATTCAAAGTTCATCACCGGCAAAGGACTCGGTGCGGCTTTTGAATTCTCCTATCTGATCATCAAAAACCTCCTCAGCGAAGAAAAAGCAGAAGAGGTACTCAAAGCCATTCAGTATCACTGATCCTTGAAAGCCTTTCTCGCCTGAGAATGCTGCTTGCTGCGCGGGATCTGGTAGATCTTCCCATCAACTTTTATCCTGGCACCGGTCTGATGAAAATAAAAAGCGACCTGTGCCTTTTTACATTGTTCACGGATATCCTTGACCCATTCAAAGTCCAGAAGACGGGCATCCTCACCGGACTCTCCGCCCACCGCCACCGAATCGATCATGCCAATGTAAGCAGACATATCGACCCTTTCCAGCATCGGTTCGATCGTGATCTCCCTGTATCCTAATGGAAGGCCCAGATAGATCGGCGCTCTCTCATCAAAACGTCTCTGATTCTCCATCGTGCAGCTGATCCGCAGGTTGGGATAAAGACTCAGATCGCCTATGCAGGTTTCGATCCGCTCCGGCCTCTTGGTGATGCAGAAAAAACTGCAGTCATTCCTCTCCCTGATCATCGACAGGACATCCCCTCGCCACTCATCAGCTTCCTCGATGAAGAAATCTGAAGAGAAACACATCATGAATCGCGTTCCTGCAGGATACTTGTATCCTCCCTTCCTGTTCCTTCGAAGAGGCAAGTCGAAATCCTTCGTCTTATAGACGACAGACGCATCTCTTCCGACCGATTCGTCGCGGCGGTAGACGTAACAGTGCAGACAGCCTTCGGATCTCTTGTGACAGCCATGCCAGCAATTATAGGTGACTTCCATATTCTTATTTTATAATGGAGTAGAGGTGGCGCTATGAACAACAAGACATTTACCGAAAAATACTATATCGACCGCAGGAAAAACGATTCCGTCAAGTGGCAGCGGGCCAGAAAGACAAAGAGCCTGCCGATGTGGATCGCCGACATGGATTTCAAGTGTGACGAAAGAGTCACCGAAGCACTTCATGCATTTATCGAACAAGGCGACTACGGCTATTGGAATCTTCCGGAAGACTACTATAAAGTCTACAGCGACTGGCACGAGAGAAGAAACGGAGTCGCCTACAAACAGGAATGGTTCCGCTTCTCCAGAGGCGCAATCGATGCCATCCACCAGGTCGTCAACGCCTTGAGTGAAGAAGGTGACGGGATCATGATCTGTACACCTCTTTATCCCCCGTTCGCATCGACCATCAGAAGATCAAAAAGAAAGATCTATGAATCAAAGATGGTCGACAATGACGGCTATTTCACCTTCGACTACAAAGACATCGAAAAGAGATTCAAGACCTCAAAGGTCAGGATCTTCATGTTGTGTTCTCCGCACAATCCTCTGGGCCGTGTCTTCAAAAAAGGCGAACTGGAAGAACTCTTTGAGCTCTGCCACAGATACAAAGTCCTGATCTGTGCCGATGAAGTCCACTGCGATCTCATCATGCCGGATCAGAAGTTCATCCCTGCCCTCTCGTTCAGGAAATATCAGAATGAGATCGTCACGATCAGCGCAGTCGCCAAGACCTTCTCGCTGGCACTCTTCTCACACTGCCACATCATCATACCCAATGTCAGACTGCGCAAAAAACTGATCGCCTATCAGCAGAAAAACAATATCGGATCTGTCAACGTCTTCTCCGCATTGCCGACCTATTACAGCTGCATGTATGGCGATGAATGGCTTGACCATCTCAACAACGTCATATACGAGAACTATGAATACATCAGGGACGAGCTTTCTCGGTATTTTGAAATGACTTCCCTGGAAGGTTCCTACCTCCTCTTCGTCAATATCGGTCAGTACAACAAAGCGGATTCTGCCGCCAGGTATCTGGAAGAAGAATGCAAACTGCTGGTCAACGCCGGAGAGACCTTTGCCGACGGATATGAGAACTGGGTCCGCATCAATCTGGCGACCTCACTGGACAACATCAAAAAGGCAGTCAGGGCACTCAAAAAGATCACAGAACGATAAAGAGCTCCAACGAGCTCTTTTCAGATCTTCAGCATGAGTGCCGGATGCCCGGCAATGCGGGCTGTATTGTAATAGAAAGGGGTGTGATCGATCAGGTGGAACAGCGCAGCCACCACATCGATCAGATCCTCTTTTTTCTGATGTCCAGTGTGCCAGGCGATACACAGCGCCCTCAGCAGACCGTAGGAGACACAGAGGCCTTTATAGGAATCTGTCAGATCAAGCCTCTTGTCCAGGAACGGGAAACACTCATAGATCATCGAATTGTTGATGACCCTTTCAAAGAAAGACATCCAATCCGGATAGGCTACCTCGAAGCTGCCCCTGTCCCTGTCAAACAGATCCCTGTCTTCCCCGTATCTTTGCTGCATGAGCTGAAAAGCCTCAAGCAGGATATCGTTGCTGAAAGGAAGTCTCTCCAGGACCAGGATCGCTTCAGCCAGCGGATCTTTTCCACAGGAGAGATCGCGATCGAATTCTTCAGCATTGATGATCCGGCATATCCTGGCGATGCTTTCAGCCAGACTGATCGAACGGTCTTTGATGATCTCCTGAAAAGCGGCGATCCGCTTTCCATTCTCTTCACTGATCGGATAGATGATCTCCGGTCTTTGATCCGAGATGACTTTCACGATATTCAAAGCATCGCTTTCAAACAGGATCTCCACGACTCTTTCGCAGGAACTCGAACAGGACGCCACATTGAAAGGACCGGCTTTTTTCAGACTGCGGGGATAGAGACGGCAGACCTTAGGAAGGACCTTCTCACCCATCTCCCTGTGCAAGCTGCAAAGCCCGCTGTCCAGGATCGGACATTCACCCAGCCAGTTGAAAGCGATATATCTGTAACAATCGTCAGTCACGATATCCGGTGTAACGAAAGCATTCAGGATGCGCCGATCCAGTTCCTCCGAACAGTCCAGGGTGACGAGCCTGTTGTACTCTTCTTTACTGACGGGGATGCGCCATCTGCTGCAGCAGGTATGACAGCACTTGTCAGCTTTACATTGAAAATCCGGGTAATAAGCCGGTACGAACCACTCCTGTTTTTCCATTTTACAGATATTATATATTTCCGCATTTTTCAAATTCAAGAAAAAAGGAACTGCGCTGCAGTTCCTTTTGTTACAAATGTGATCTATCGATCAGTATCTGCTTCTGACGACTTTCATGAACTCTTTGACGAGTTCAGCATCGACACGATCGCCGGTCTTGAAACCGCGTCCGACGATGACGGCATCCGCATATTCAAAGTATTCCAGAACATTCGAAGTCTTGACACCGGAACCGACGATGATCGGGAAATCGCCGATCACTTCTCTCATCGATCTCACATCATCCACAGTGATCCTCTTGCACTGATCGTTCTCTGTCACGATGATCGCATCAGAGTCATGACCGATCGCATTCTGCGCAAGCTCATTGATCGGAACATCAGGATTGCCGTAGGTCTCCTGTGTGTGCACATCCGTGAACAGCATGATCTCTGCCGGATAATCCTTCATGACCTTGGAGATCGGCGTGGAACAGGCAGGGATGTAGCCAAAAGAGCCACCGCGGTTATCGACGAAAGCCTCCAGACGGATAAAGTCCGCATTCACGGCCCAAGCCATGATCCACTCCTGCTTCCAGGCATTCATCTCCACATTGACACCAAAAGGTATCGGGCAGATGTCTCTGATCTTTGACGCGACGGCCGTCATCAGCGTATAAGACTCCATCGGGATCTCATCGGCATACTGAGGCCAGTCGTTGAAGTTCTCCAGCATGATCGCATCGACTCCGCAATCGATCAGCGTCTTCGCATCCTCCAGGGCAAAACGGACGATCTGATCCTTGTCCCCCTTGTAAGCTGCATTCGCCGGCAGAGGAAGCAGGTGCACCATACCGATCACTTTTTTCTTTCCATCAAAAAATTCTTTCATTCTTATCCTCTTTCTATTCAACTGTCATGCCGCCATCAACAGGAATGTTGGCCCCATTGATATAGGCCGCCTCATCGCTGCACAGGAAACAGACCGCATCGGCGATCTCATCAGGTTCTCCGCAGCGATGGATCGAACCGTAATGTATCATTTCATCAATATTTCCGGCATCGAGTTTTCTGTAATCTTCTGCCGTCTTTTCCATCATGGAAGATCTGACCCAGCCGGGAGATACCGAATTGCAGCGAACGCCTCTTCCACCATATTCGTTGGCCACATTCTTGGTCAGGCCGATCACCGCCCACTTGCTGGAACCATATCCGGCCTCATACGTATAACCCATCATGCCCGAAACAGAAGCGATGTTCACAATGCTTCCCTTTCCATTCTCCAGCATGAGCGGCAAGGTATATTTGATCATCAGAAAAGTGCCGAACACATTGATCTCATAGATCCTTCTGAAGCCCTCATAGGAGTAATCCTGCGTCAAGGCATACTCTCCGCATATCCCGGCTGCATTCACCAGGAAATCGATCGTACCGAAACGCTCCCGGACCGCTCTGATCCCGTCGATCACAGACTTTTCATCCGAGATGTCCATGGGCAGGATCATGACGGAAGAAGGATCGAAAGCTTCCTCATTGACTGTTTTTTCAAGCCGGTCAGCATTGGAAGCGATCATCACGACAAAGCAACCCTTCTTCAAAAAGCCGGCAGTGATCTTTCGCCCGATATCACCTGAAGCACCTGTGACCAGGCAGATTCTCTTTTTCATAAGCCAAGAGTGTTTTCAAGATCTTTAATAGCAGACTTCAAGGATATTGTCTTCAAAAGTGATCGCTCTGAATTCCTTACCGCCCACTGTGGCAGGCTCATAAAGGATCTCATAGCCATCCGCCTTGACTTTGGCAAGGATCTCCTCAAATTTTTCCTGACTATCGACTTTGATACAGATATGGATGAAACCCGCATTGTTCCTGTCCTTCTTTGCATCAATGACCTCCGGCTTGGTCATGAGCTCGATCTTCGGATTCTCATCGAACTTCATGATATATGATCTGTAGCCGTTATCCTCTGAATATTCATCATGGACGACAGCACCGAAATAATCTTCAAAAAATCTTCTGGCGCCTTCCAGATCCTTGACCATCAGGCCCACATTACTGATTCTCATATTCTTTTGACCTCCTTTATCAGTGCGATCCCCTCATTACGGGATCGGAAGATTCTGCATCACAACATTGAACGATCACGATTCTTCTTCACTCAGGATCCTTCTTAAGAACCTCCGTGTCGCCTCTTCCTTCGGATTGGTCAGCAGTTCAGAAGCCTTCCCTTCCTCGACGACGACACCATTCTCCATGAAGATGACGCGGTCCGCCACATTCTTTGCGAACTCCATCTCATGCGTGACGACGACCATGGTCGTTCCTTCTCTGGCCAGTTTCACCATGACCTCCAGCACTTCGCCGGTCAGTTCCGGATCCAGCGCTGAAGTCGGCTCATCAAAGAGGATCAGCTCAGGATCTGTCGCCAAAGCGCGGGCGATCGCGACACGCTGCTGCTGACCTCCGGAAAGCTGATCGGGATAATAATTGGCCCGATCGGACATGCCGACTTTCTCCAGCATCTCCATCGACTTTCTCTTGGCCTCATCTGCCGGCACCTTTCTGGCGACGGTCAGTCCTTCCATGACGTTCTGCAGAGCGGTCATGTTCCTGAACAGATTGAAACTCTGGAAGACGAAACCCATCTTCATGCGGATCTCCTTGATCTCCTTCTTGTTGATCGTCCTGATATCCTTGGAAAGATCATCAAAAGTAAAGAACCCATCATCAGCCTGTTCCAGAAAAGCCAGACATCTGAGCAGAGTCGTCTTGCCGGAACCGGAGGAACCGATCACAGCGATAACTTCACCCTCATTGACTTCAAAATCGATACCCTTGAGCACCTGATTCGAGCCAAAGGATTTGTGTATGTTTTTTACTCCCAGCATGATCCTACCTTCCCTGATCTTTCATATCGCCTGCTGACGATGCTTTTGTTTTGTGCTTCGCATTCTCCTCAACAGGCTGTTTCCATTCCATCTTCTTTTCCATGAACGACTGCAGTCTCGTCAGGACCGTGCAGATCATCAGATAGATGAAACCGGCTTCCATGTACATCCAGAACGGTTCATAATAGACCGCCGCGATACGCTTAGCGACCGACATCATCTCGATAACGGTGATCGAAGAAGCCAAAGAAGTATCCTTGGTCAGACCGATCAGAGAACTGAAAAGCGGCGGGAAAGCGATCCTTGCCGCCTGCGGCAGCACGATCCTGGACATGACCTGGAAATAATTCAGACCGATCATATAACCCGCCTCAGTCTGGCCGACAGGAACGGCTTGGATCGCCGAACGGATGATCTCCGAATTATAAGCGGCCAGATTCAGTGAGAAAGCGATGATCGCAGCCACGTAACCATTGAAATAGACGCCGAAAGAAGGCAATCCATAGAAGATGATGAACAGCTGCAGCATCAAAGGCGTCCCTCTGAAGATCCAAACATAAAAACGTGCAAACTGCTTCAGTCCCTTGATATCAGCCACCTGTACCAGAGCGATGATCAGAGCCAGGATCAGTCCGAAAAAGAACGACGCCAGTGTCAGTGTGATCGTGATCTTCAGGCACGGCACCAGCAGTTTGGGAAATGATTCGATCAGGATCCCCACGATCCTGATGAAACGATCTCCGAATTGAGAAAAGAAACTCTCCATATTAACTCCTTAAAGAAAATCAGCGATAAAGAAACTCTATCGCTGATGATCATATCTAATGTTTCAGATAATTAATTAGCCAAAGGATTGTTGGTCAGATCAGCGTAGAACCACTTCTCAGATAATTCAGCAAGCTTGCCGCTGGATCTGAGTTCAGCCAAAGCGGCATTGTATTCAGCGAGAAGTCTTTCTTCACCTTTTCTGCACGGAATGGAAACTTCATTGACATCTGTTTCGATGACGAATGCAACTTCCAGTTCTGCTTCCGGATGGTTCTTCAGATATTCGCCCATGACGATATTGTTGAACATGCAGAAGTCAGCTGAGCCGTTGATGACGGCCTGTGCGCACTGGTCGGTGTTGTCGATCGGAACGATCGTAGCACCCAGTTCTTCCAGTTTGCTTGCCCAGCTGTTCGTCGTATTGGTGGCGACCTTCTTGCCATTGAGATCCTCTAATGAATGCAGACCAACTTCATTTCCGGTCTTGACGACGACCTGACGGCCTGTATAGAGATATGGATCAGAGAAATCATATTTCTCTCTTCTTTCATCAGTAGCTGTGACATCAGCGATGACAGTATCCCAACGCTTGGAATCGATACCTACCAGCAGGGCATCCCATTCAGCCATGACGAATTCGACTTCGACACCTAAGTGTTCAGCAACTGCAGTCGCAACATCGACATCATAACCGGCATAATTGCCATTGTCATCGACGAAGTTGAATGGAGGATAAGTTCCTTCGATACCGACGACCAGTTTTCCGGCTTTCTGAATGTCGGCCAGCTGATCATTGAATTCAGGCTCCTCAGGTGCAGGTGCTGGTTCTTCTTTCTTCGCACAACCGGCAAATAAAGCCAGAATCATCAGCAGCGAAAGCAACAAAGTGACAGTTTTTTTCATTTTTTACCTTCCTTTTTTCTTTTTTTGCAATCCCGATAATCCTATTGCTCCCTGATTATTATTGTATAACCAAAATACGCTTCAAACAATCGGCAACTGCTTTCAACCTTATTCTAAAACAAGATCTCATCTTCACAAAGGGAAACGCACCAGTATCCATCTTGCCAAGCCGGAATGCATCGATTAAAATGCAGATATATGATCAGACTCTGCGTATTCGACATGGACGGCCTTCTCATAGACTCGGAAAAAGTCTATGTTTCCTGCGCCTTCGCCTGCAGCGAGAAATATGGCTACGGCTTTACGAAGGATTTTTTCCTTTCCACCCTCGGCCTCAATGAGAGGGCGACCAAAGAGAAGTTCCAGCAGGAAAAAGGAGCTGATTTTCCATTTGAAGAGTTTTTCGACAGGGAATGGGTCATCCATCAGGAATATCTGAAGACCAATGGCCTTCAGAAGAAGAAGGGTGTCGATGAGCTTCTTGCCTATCTCGATCAGAAAGGTATCAGAAAAGCCATCGCGACATCGACAGAAAAGAAATTCGCCGACTATTACCTCTCACTTGCAGGGCTCAGCGGCCGCTTCGACAAGATCACCTACGGCGACGAGCTCACGGAATCAAAACCTCTGCCGCAGATCTATCTGCGCTCGATCGGATCGTTCGGCATCGGCAAAGACGGGATCCTGGCCTTTGAAGATTCTCCCAACGGCATCCTCTCGGCATACAACGCCGGGCTCAAGGTCGTTCATGTACCTGATCTCGCCTATGTGAGTGATGAGATAAAAGAAAAGAGCTTTGCCGTCCTGGATGATCTGAGCCAGGCGATAAAGCTCATTGAAGAACTGGATCAGTGATCACTTTTTCTTCTTCGCTTTCGATCTCTGCTTTTTGCTGACGACAGGCTTCTCTTCCCTTTTGAACAGAGGCCTGTTTTCTTTATTCTGCATGACAAGGAAAGAAAGCGTCAGAGGCAGACCGAACATGCCGGCAAAACCGAACAATCTGAGACCCGTCATCATCGACATCAGCGTTGCCAGAGGATGAAGACCCAGGTCGGTCCCCACGAGTCTTGGCTCGAGGATATTGCGGATCACCGTGATGATCACATAGATCAGAAGGATCTCGATGCCAAGGACAGCTCTTTTGGCTATGAATAGGCTGATCGCCCAAGGGATCAGCACCGTGCCGACACCCAGGACAGGCAGGATGTCTAGCAGCGAGATGATCAAAGCCCACATGCCGGCATTGTTGATGCGGATCAGACTCAGGCCGACGAAAAGCTCGATCGCAGTAATACCCATGATCGTCGCATAGGAACCGATGATCTTGAACAGATTGTTCTCACAGAAGTCTTTGATATCAAAGAAGATCTTCAGAGCCTTTTCAGGCATGACAGCCGTGAACCAGCTGCCGATGTTCTCGTAATCCAGGACCATATAGAACGAAGATACGATCGTGACGATGATGGAAACGATGAGCTCCGGTGCGGAAGTGATCAGCGAAGTGGTCACATTCACCAGACCCGAAGTCACGTTGCTGAGGATGCTTTTGAGACCTTCGAAGACACCGTCTGTCACATTCGAGAAGAAGACCGACAGATTCTCCGGCAGAGATTCGCCAAGATCGAGGACGGAAGTCTCCAGAGAGCTCATGTAAGGCTCCAAGGTATTCTTATAGAATCCCGGCAATGTGCGAATGAAATCACCGAGTTTCGTCACACCCAGGGAAACGATCAGCACCAGTATCAGGATAACCGCCAGATAGATCCCGACCAAGGTGATGCTCCGATAGATCTTGTCCTCCACCTCATAAGCCCGCCGGCAGATCTTGATCGCAAGATAAGCGAACAGGAAGCCGAGGATGAACGGAAAAAGAACAGGCAGCAGGCGATTGAAAACGATATATATGATCACACAGATCACGCTGATGTACAGTGCGTTTAAAACGAATTCTTTCCTTTTTTCCATACTCTTATTTTAACAGATAGCTTCAGAAAAAAAGCAGCTTTACGCTACTCTGTTTCGCTCCACGCCGGAATATCTTTTCCTCTTTTCAGAAGAACGGATTTCTGATAATCGGTGCAGTTGAGAAAATGAAGCACTTCCTGGCATTCTTCCTCATTCAGACCGACAAGGGCTTTGACCTCAAAACGCTTGTCGATGATGTCTGCACAGACCACGATCGCATCGACACTGTCGCTTTTGGCTGATCTGAACACTTCCATCGAAGTATCCGTATCGTTGCTGAAAGTCTCAACATAACCGAAATCACACGGATAAGTCAGAGAAGGGTAAGCCTTATGTGCGCTGCCCTTCTTATGAACGACTTTAAAATCGCCTGAAGAATAAAGGGCATCCACTTTTTGCCAGAAATAAGCGTTATTCTCAAATTCTTTCATATCTACAAAACCTCAGTCAATACGATAAACATCATTATAAGACAAAACGACTGGATTGTAAACTTTTTCTAACAATGTAAATATTTACATATTTCGTTTCGGATAGATCCTGAGCTTTTCCATGAACTCTTCTGCCTCGTAGCAGCCGTAGGCAGCCATCGCTTTGAGCAGGATCATCAGACAGGCATAGGCATCCGATTGGCCGTTGTGGTGTTTCAGATCGATATTCAGATATTCGCTCACGGTGTTCAGCCTGTGATTGTAGAGTTCCGGATAGACGCGTCTGGAGATCGAGACCGTGTCCAGAAAAGGGAAAGCGATGTGATCCAGACCATACACATCGCAGACCGCATTCAGGACCGCGACATCAAAAGCGGCATTGTGGGCGACGACGATCGCATCCTTCAGGATCGTCTGCAGCTCCTCATAATAAAACACGAATTCAGGATCATCAGCCACATCCTCCTTGCTGATGCCGTGAATATGCGTGTTGGTAAAGAAGTTATAGCGGTGATGCGGTTTGAAATACCATTCAAAACTGTCCAGGATCTCCCCCTCTTCATAGACAGCGATGCCAAGCGAACAGGCTGAAGCGAAAGACGCATTCGCCGTTTCAAAATCAAGTGCGACGATCTTCATCAGCCGTTCTTCCGCTTCTTGTCTTTCATGAAACGGTTCATGTTGCTCTCAAAGATCGAACGGGAGAATGCTTCGATCTTTTCCTGACTTCCATCAGACAGTTCGATGAAAAGATAATCGCGGTTGGCTCCCCTGGAATAGGACCAGGAAACGACATCCTCGTAGTAGATCAGGACACAGCTGTTCTTATCCGCTTTATTATATAGGACGAGATAATCCTGATAGAACTCCATCAGCAGGACCCGCGGCAGATAGATCAGGCATACGATAGAAACACACAGAAGGATGACGCCGTAGACATTGGAGATATCCAGAAGAAAAGAAAACAATGCAAGCAGGATCAGCAGCACAAAAACAGTTGTCGGCTTGGCGTCGATCTGGGCGATCACGGTATTGTCTTCCGGCAGATTGTATGTCTTCAGCTCCTTGGATTTCATGATTTCAGTATAACATGTATATGTTATGATATTAGGTATGAATAAAGAAGGTTTCAGCTACGAACTTATCCATAAAGATGCCTCCAGCAACGCCCGCTTAGGACGCTTGAATGTCTTTGGACGCATCGTGGAAACACCGGTCTTCATGCCCGTAGGGACACAGGCAACGGTCAAATTCCTGTCATCGGATGATATCAGGGATCTCAAAGCTTCGATCATTCTGGGCAACACCTATCATCTCTGGCTCAGGCCCGGACCCGAAACTCTGAAGAAAGCCGGCGGGATCCACAGGTTCATGAATTATGACGGCCCGATCCTGACGGATTCGGGCGGTTTTCAGGTCTTCTCGCTTGCCGATTCGCGCAAGATAAAAGAAGAAGGCGTCTCCTTCAAATCCCATCTGGATGGTTCAAAACTCTTCATGTCTCCGGAAGATTCCATTCACATCCAGGAAGCGATCGGATCGGATATCGCCATCTCTTTCGATGAGTGTATCCCTTATCCGAGCTCCTATGATTACTGCAAGGACTCCGTAGACAGGACTCTTCGCTGGGCAAAGAGAGGCAAGGATGCCCACACCCGTGAAGATCAGGCTCTCTTTGGCGTCGTACAGGGATCGGAATATCCCGATCTGCGTCGCTATTGTGCCGAGAAACTCGTCGAGATGGATTTTGACGGATACTCGATCGGCGGCACGTCCGTCGGAGAAGACAAGGCGACGCACTACAAAATGCTGGATTACACCCTTCCTTATCTGCCGGAAGACAAACCGCGCTATGAGATGGGTATCGGTGCTGTCAACGATATCCTGGAAGCGGTCGAAAGAGGCGTCGACATGTTCGACTGCGTCCTGCCGACCAGGATCGCAAGACACGGGACCCTGATGACTTCCCGGGGCCGGATCAACATCAAGAAAAACATCTACAAAGAGGATTTCACTCCTCTTGATCCGGAATGCGACTGTGAATGCTGCCGCAAATATACCAAAGCCTATCTGAACCACCTGTTCAGAAACAACGAAGGGCTGGGCAACCGCCTGATGTCCATCCACAATCTGCGTTTTCTCATCAGACTGATGGAAGGGATCAGGGAAGCGATCGCTCAGGACCGCTACACGGAATATAAAGAACACATTTTACATAAATACGGTTTTGATGAAAGAGGTTTCTGATGAATCTCAGTGATTTTGATTTTGAACTGCCGGAAGAGTTGATCGCTCAGCATCCGGCCGATAAAAGAGATGAGTCCAGGCTGATGGTCCTGCACAAAAACAGCGGTGAGATCGAACACCGCCATTTTTACGACATCATCGACTATCTGAAAGCAGGCGATGTCCTGGTCAGAAACAATTCCAAAGTCATCCCTGCCCGCCTTTATGGCACAAAAAGAGAGACTCTTGCGAAAGTCGAAGTGCTGATCCTCAAGATCGAAGGAGACATCTGCGAGTGTCTCTGCGGCAACGCCAAAGCCATCAAGACAGGGACCATCATCGACTTTTCGGACAAGCTCTATGGCGAATGCATCGAAAGAAAAGCGGAAGGCATCCGCATTTTCAGGATGCACTATGAGGGCATCTTCCTGGAGATCCTCAACGAAGTCGGACTGATGCCGACACCGCCCTACATCCACGAAAAACTGAAAGACAATTCCCGCTACAACAACGTCTATGCGCAGATCAACGGCTCAGCCGCCTGTCCGACTGCCGGCCTGCACTTCACCGACGAACTCCTGGAAAAGATCAGGGAAAAAGGCGTTGAGATCCTCGATGTCACCCTCCATGTCGGACTTGGCACTTTCAAGCCGGTCAAGGAAGAGAACATCGAAGATCATGTCATGCATTCGGAATACTACTCGATGTCCAAACTGACTGCCGAGAGGCTCAATCTGGCCAAGAAGGAAGGAAGACGCATCATCGCTGTCGGAACGACATCCACCAGGACTCTGGAAACGATCATCACGAAATATGGCGAATTCAGAGAATGCTCCGGCGATACAGCCATCTTCATCTATCCGCCATATGAATTCCGAAGCATAGACTGTCAGATCACCAATTTCCACCTGCCGAAATCCACTCTCATCATGATGATCGCTGCGCAGTGTTCAAGAGAGATGATCCTGAATGCGTATCAGGTCGCCGTAAAAGAGAGATATCGTTTCTTTTCTTTCGGTGACTCCATGTTCCTGACCAATGAATAACTATCAGAAACACATAGAACAGCTCAGACAGCTGAAGGGAAAGCCTCAGCTGCTCATCCATATCTGCTGCGGCGTATGCTCCGTCTATCCTTTGCAGTATCTCAGGCAGTATTTCCGGATCACCATCTTCTTTTCCAATTCCAATATCTATCCTTATGAAGAGTTTGAGAAGAGACTGGACGCCCTGAAACAGTATCTGTCCATCCTGAATGACGATTCGATCAAACTCATCGTCGACCGCTATGATAACCGCGACTGGATGGAACGCTTCAGTTCCTATCAGAACGAAGCGGAAGGCGGAAAACGCTGCCGGCTCTGCTACGAATACCGCATGGATGAGACTTTCCGATACGCGCAGTCTCACCATTACGATTACTGCACGACCGTCATGTCGATATCCAACAGGAAAAACGCCGACTGGATCAACCAGATCGGCGCAGAACTGGAAAAAAGATATCCCGGTGTTAGGTATCTCTATGCCGACTTCAAAAAAGGAGATGGCATCACAAAAAACGATATCCTCAATAAAGAACTGGGGCTCTATCACCAGGACTATTGCGGCTGTATCTATTCCATCAGAAAAGGAATTGACTGAACAATTCCTTTTTCTTATTTTGCCATCCTCAGCGCATAATCGATCGCATTGACCAGACTCAGCTCGTTGCTGTTTCCTTTTCCGGCATGGGCGAAGTCTGTGCCATGATCGACAGAAGTCCGGATGATCGGCAAGCCAAGGGTGATATTGACTCCCTCGACAGCCTTCCATTCCTTTGCCTGTCTGTCATAGACGAAACCAAGTGTCTTGGTCGGGATGTGGCCCTGATCATGATACATGCAGACGACGATATCATACCATCCTCCCTGCAACTGTGAAAAAGCGCTGTCGGCAGGAAGAGGTCCCAGCACATCCATCCCCTTTTTTCTTGCCTCTTCGATCGCCGGAATGATCTCGTCGATCTCCTCCCTTCCAAACAGGCCGTTTTCTCCTGCGTGCGGATTCAGACCACAGACACCGATCCTTGGCGCTTCGATACCCAGGTCCATGCAAGCCTGATGAGCCAGGCCGATCACTTCCAGGACCCTGGCCTTTTTGGCTCTGTCACAGGCCTGTCTCAATGAACAGTGCGTGGAGACATGGACGACTCTGAAATCATGCAGCGCCAGCATCATCGCATAGCTTCTTGTGCCGGTGTATTCCGCATAGATCTCTGTATGTCCATCAAAATGCATCCCTCTTTCTCTGAGGGCAAGATCCATCGCTTCCTTGTTCAGTGCATTGGTCACCGTGGCATCCACTTTCCGATCCATCGCCAGTTCGATCACTTTTTTTACCGACTCGAATGCCGCATTCCCCGCCTCAGCAGAGATCTCCGCCATCCTGAACCGTTCCATATCATCGATCAGATCCAGATGGAAGACATCTATGGTCCCATATTCAAATAAAGCATCATCGACATCCTTCACCACATGGATCTTCAGTTCAGGATGGTCCACATAAGACCTGGCCTTTTCAAACACTTTCGCATCGCCCACCACGATAGGCCTGCAGCGATCATAGATCCTCTTGTCTGACAGGGCCTTGATCGTGATCTCCGGACCGCTCCCGGCCGGATCGCCCATCGTGATCCCGATGATCGGTCTTCCGCTTTCCATAGCTGTTTCCTCTTTTCTCATACACCATCAGTGTATCACAAGCTAACATGCACAGCCAGGCAGGAATACTGCGTCTGATCATACTCGTGATAGAATGAAATCAGATGAAAAACGTGTTAGAAAAAACGAAACAGATGATCCGCTCCGTCCTTTCGACTCTGGCCGACTGCATCGTGCCGACCCTGCCGATCATGATCGGTGTCGGGATGCTCAAGGTCGTGCTGATCCTTTTTGGTCCTCAGGTCTTGAATATCCTTTCTGAAAGCTCCGACACCTACATCGTGCTCTCTTTCGTCGCCGATGCCGGTTACTATTTCATGCCGGTCTACGCTGCTGTATCCTCTGCCGGCGTGTTCAAAGTCGATCGCTTCCTCGCCGCGCTGATCGGCGCCATGCTGATAGCACCGGACTTCGTGAAACTGGTCGAAGCGGGAAGGAAACTTTCTGTCTTCTCTCTTCCGATCGCTTCCACCAATTACGGCAATCAGGTCATCTCCTCGATCATTGCGATATGGCTGATGTCTTATGTATGCCGTTTTCTGGAAAAGATCCTCAATGAAAACCTGCATTCGATCCTCTTTCCTCTGCTGACGATCCTCATCATGGTCCCTGTCGCCTTCTGTGCCATCGGTCCATTGGGCGTCGTCCTCGGAAACGGGCTGGTCCGTCTGATCCTTTGGCTCAAAGATCTGGGTCCAATCGGCAACGGCATCATGTGTGCCATCATTCCTTTCATCACGATCGCCGGACTTGGCGGTGCCAACCTGAGTGCCATGCTCCTGCTGGCATCCACCGGAGTGGATCCCATCCTCTTCTTCGCCAACGTCCTCTACAACAATATACTTGGTTTCGTCACTCTGGCTCTCTATCTGAGAGATCACAAGAGCGAGACCCTGGCAGCGGCGATCACGGCAGCCCTGGCCGGGACCAGTGAGCCGGCACTCTTCGGGATCGTCATGAAAGATCCCAAAGCCCTCGCTTCCCTGAGCCTCAGCGGACTGCTGGCAGGTTTCTATGCCGGGATCATGAAAGTCAAATCCTACGCCATGGCATCTTTCGGTACCTTCGGGATCATCACGACCATAGGACCGGATTCCTCGATCTTCCATGCGGCCATCGCCATGGCGATCGGATGTGCAAGCGGCTTCCTCATGACTCTGGTCACGCACAGGACACATGACTGACAAGAAAGAGCTCAGAAAGAGATGTCTTCAGAAGAGAGATTCGCTGTCAACCGAAGACAGGGAAGCTTTTTCCCTGCGGATCTGTGAAAGGATCGTTCCCTATATCAAAGACAAAACGATCCTCTCCTATGCCCCTGTCTCATCAGAAGTCGATCTTACAATGATCAATGAGACCTATCCTGTCGCCTATCCCGTCATCAGACAGGGACAGCAGATGGATGCCTACATTCCTGAACAGGGCAAATTCATCACAGACCGCTACGGCATCAGAGAACCGGATCCCGCCTGTTCCAGACGGATCGAGAAGGAAGAGATCGAAGTGATCCTGGTCCCCTGTGTCGGATTCAACAAGAAAAAAGACCGTCTCGGACACGGAGGCGGCTATTATGACCGTTATCTGAAAGAC
The DNA here is from genome assembly GCA_024681275.1 of Erysipelotrichaceae bacterium. Next base: position 9,913 of record JAILBD010000086.1, on the reverse strand, counting down.
TGCAAAGCCCTGAAGATCGGCATCGCTTTTGAAGCACAGAAGACAGAAGCCGATCTGAAAGAAGAAAACGACATCACACTGGACATGATCATCACAGAAAAAGACGTCTACTGACGTCTTTATTTCATATTGATCTTCTGCCAAAGCTCATCAGTGAGCTTTTCATTCAGCGGTTGATCCAGCAGTTCAGGCTCTTCCAGGAAGAGCTGCAGCATCCTGATGGATTTCGAGAAATAGTAGCCATCGGCGATCCTCTCATCGATCGTGAAGCCGAGTCTGACACCCTCTTTGAATACGGTCTTGCCATTCTCGAAGAAAGGCATCATGCCAGCCTTGCCGATGACCAGGAACATGGAAGTCGTACCCCAGTTGGTCAGATGATGATAACCATCAGGCAGACCAATTGAACCCAGGTTGGCCAGTACGATCGAAGAATGATACGGGTCAGTCTCGACCAGTGCAGGCGGGACCAGGTTGTGCTTCTCGAGCCAGCACACAAAATGCAGTACCGGACGGGAAATGAACTTAGGAAGCTTGTTGAACTTATCCATGAAACCGGTCGACTCATCGACATAAGACTTGTTCTTCAGTTTCAGAAGCTGTCTTCTCAGCTCGTTGTGCACATCATCGATGTTCCATTCCGGCTTCGAATGAATGAAAGCCAGGACTTCGCCGCCATCATCCATGAATTCCTGTTTGACGGTAAAAGCGGCAGAGACTTCATTCCTCTTGAACATCTTGCGGTCTTTGATGAAGATCGACAGCTTGGAACGAAGCGTGATGATCTTCAAAGCAGCTGTCACGATGCACTGAAACAGATTGTACTTGTAATCAGGATCATCAGCATTCTTTTTCCTGATGAATTCATTGAGATGAGTCAGGTCGATCTGGAACGTAAAGTAAGCCTGATTATCACAGCGATCCGGAAACATGAACGGCATGATGAAATGCATCGAATCACAGTCTTTTAAATATTTAGCATCAAATCTATCCATATATACTCCCCTTAAAACAACCTTTATTCTACTTTCTTATAAGTCTTTTTTCAACAGGAGCTCATCCTGCCGCTCAGAACGTCCGCCTGCTATACTATAAGCAGAGGTGTAACTATGATAAAGATCTATGGAAGCGAACTATGCCCGGACTGCCGGAATTTCAAAAAAAGACTGGACCAGCTGGGTGTCGGATATGAGTATATCGACATCAATCTGAACCTGCGCGATCTTTCCGATTTTCTGATCCTCAGAGACAGCAAGCCGGTCTTTGAACAGGTCAGAGGGACGCATACGATCGGATTGCCTGCCTTTATCAGGGAAGACGGAACGGTCCTGCTTGACTGGGAAGCCTATCTGAAAGAACTCGGCGATGAACCGGCTGCCGAAGAAGGCGAGAGCTGTTCGATAGACAAAAAAGGCTGTTAAAAAGAGATATCTCACGATATCTCTATGTTCTCATCTTTATTTGACCTGTTCGGTCTCAAGGAAGCCAGATTGTTTCGGAAGGCTTCTTTTCTTTCACTCACGATCTTATGCAGGTCGCTGGTCATACTGACACCAAGGACCTTTGAGAAACGCACCGCGATGTTCTTGGCGATCGTATCCATCTCCGAGAGTTCCTTGATGACCCTGAAAAGGATAGGCAGACCGCCGCTGGCCAGCTGGGTGACCGTGGTGATCTTGGCATCATCGAAAGCCTTGAAAAGCTCCTCCACAAAGATCTCCCTTTGCTCTGGCGTCGTATCTTTCAAAAACTGGACGAGAGCCTGCCTGGTCCTGTCCGTCTGATAGGAATCCATATCCGCCTTGGCGATGCGATTGGCTTCGATCTGCCAGGTCAGGATGTTGTGCGCCTCAACGATGTTCTTCGTCGAGATCCTGGCGATCGTCTTTTTCGGTGCGATCTCATAGATCGTACCGATGGCATCCTTCTCCGGCGCGATCAGACGATAGCGGTCTTTGATCTTGTCGAATTCCTTCTTGTCGTAGGAACCGGGCCTCAGACCGGGACCGTCGTTGGAAATGATCTGCTCGATCCGCATCCGCAGCAGAGGATTGCATCTGAGTGCAGCATAGGCGGCCAGGTTTCCGCCCTTCGAATGGCCGATGATGCGGTACTTGCGCAGGATCGAACAGTGCTTGTTGACGTAATCAACGGCGTCGTTCTGGCCTGCGATCTCCTTGTAGGAAAGATAGAGGTCTTCCTTCCAGCCTATCATATGTTCATCCGTTCCCTTGAAACAGACGACAGTGGTCCGATCAGGAAGATCGACCATCATGGCTGCAAACTGTTCAGCCGTGTCTGTGTGAAGTATGGAAATGTAATTATAGACGGGAAGATCCTTATAGCGAGGAGACTTGTACATCTCTTTCAGCACCAAAATGCCATCCCTGTTGGCATAGGTGATGTTTTTCCGATCCGACTGTTTGTCCTCAAAAAAGCGTTCCCCCAGTTCTTCGATCCTGATCTTCTCATCGTTTTTCAGGATCTTGTCAAAACCCGCGTAGATCATCTGAGAAAAGACAAGATTATCTACATCATTAAAAGGATCAGACTTGAAACTGAGGTCTCCGCGGACTCTTATATAATCCAAGATATTCATACTACTTATATTATATCATCCTGATCAGCCAATTATCTTCATCAGTAGAACAACGATCGGACTTTTCATATACAGGAACTCGATCTGAATTCATTCAGCTTTCTTTCTGAACCAGATCGCAAGGATCACGGATACAATGATCCCGATCGCATATGGAACAGCCGTCAAAAAGGCAAGCGAAGCCGGAGCACTGTATCCGGCATACCTGATGCCCCACAACATATCACAATAATTGTATGCGGTGACTGCGCACATCAGATCCGAAAGAAGGATAGCCAGAAAGCAGAAGAATACAGACAGGGCTCGCATACAAAACCTCCTTGTGCAGATATGGCCCTGCACCTTAGCCTTATCCCTATTATAGAACAGCAGTACTAACCAGATATCCGGAGAGCAGGTTTATTCTTCCAAACTATTTGCGGAAACATATATAAAAAGGTATGGAGAACTGTATCCATACCTCTATTCACATGGAAATTGATCGTGTTTTCGTTCTATCTGTTATTCTGCAACATCTTTCTTGAGCAGACCAAGCAGAACTGCACCGACCACTGTGCCGACGACCAGTGCAACGACATACATGACTGCATTGCCGACGACCGGGAAGACGAAGATACCGCCATGAGGAGCCATCAGTGTGCAGTTGAAAGCCATTGACAGCGCACCAGCAACAGCTGAACCGACGATGCATGAAGGCAGGACATGGAGCGGATCTGCTGCCGCAAACGGGATCGCGCCTTCAGTGATGAATGAAAGACCCATGATGAAGTTCGTCGGACCCGATTTTCTCTCTGATTCCGTGAACTTGTTCTTGAATATGATCGTAGCCAAAGCGATCGCGCAAGGAGGGACCATGCCACCGATCATGACAGCAGCCATGATATTGTAGTTTGCTGCAGCGATCGAAGCGACACCGAATACATAGGCTGCCTTGTTGAAAGGACCACCCATATCGATCGCCATCATACCGGCAACGATAGCACCGAGCAGGATGCTGTTAGCACCGGTGAGTGAACCCAGGAAGTTGTTGAGACCGGTATTGAGCGCACCGACGACCGGCTCGATCACGAAGATCATCGCCAATCCGATCAGCAGCATGCCAAACAGAGGATAGATCAGTACCGGTTTGATACCATCAAGTGATTCAGGAATGACTTTATCAGAGACCTTCTTCAGGAGATTGACCAGATAGCCAGCCAGGAAGCCGGCAGCCAATGCACCCAGGAATCCGGATTTGCCGCTGGCAGCGATGGCGCCGCCGACAAAACCGACAGCCAGACCCGGACGGTCAGCGATCGACATGGCGATGAAACCAGCCAGTACCGGAAGCATGAAGCCAAATGCCACGCCGCCGATCTGTCCCTTCAGCAATGCGGCGAGCGGAGTCAATGAACCGAAATTGCCGCGCTGTTCAGCAGTCAGTGAGTTGATATCGAAAGCAAGGCCATCGATCAGGAACGCTAAAGCGATCAGGATACCGCCGCCAACGACGAATGGCAGCATGTGAGAGACACCATTCATGAGATGTTTGTAGATCTGATGACCGCCGGCTTCCGTCTTCTTTTCTTTTGTGACATTGCTTGCCTTGAATACCGGAGCATCACCGTTGATGATGTCGTCAAGCAGTTCATCTGGTTTGTTGATGCCCTTTGAGACCTGGCACTCAACGACCTTCTTGCCGTTAAAACGATCCATCGGCACATTCGTATCAGCCGCAACGATGATACCATCCGCCTTGGCGATCTCATCATCCGTGAGGACATTCTTTGCGCCACCTGAGCCTCTGGTCTCGACCTTGATCTGATAGCCTCTGGCTTTTGCGGCCTTTTCGATCGCTTCAGCAGCCATATAGGTATGAGCGATACCGGTCGGACAAGCAGTGACAGCTAATACCAGATGATCACCTGTAACTTCTCTGAGCGTATCCGTGCTCTTCTTCGCGTTGCTTTCATCTTTTGCTTCTTCAGCCTTGTCGATGATACGGATGAATTCATCGGTGCTGCTGGCATTTTTCAGATCCTTGACGAACTGTTCGTCCATCAGCATCGTAGCCAGCTTGGATAAGATCTCCAGATGGACGTTGCCTGAAGTTTCCGGTGCTGCGATCAAAAACAGCAGATCGACCGGATTGCCATCCAGAGCTTCGAACTCGATACCGCCGTCAACAGTCATCGCTGCCAGACCCGGCTCCTTGACACCTGAACATCTGCCGTGCGGAATGGCGATACCGCCACCGACACCTGTTGTTCCTTCTTCTTCTCTCGCTTCAACAGCCTCCAGATAGAGTTTCTTGTCGGAGATCTTGCCTCCGGCGTCCATCAGGTCGACCATCTGCTTCAGAACATCTTTCTTGTTTTTTGCCTTTTTACCTAAAGCAATGCTTTCCTTTGACAGTAAATCAGTGATTTTCATTGTTTCTCTCCCCATGTTTCTTTGTATAATTCTCTGACTTCATCGATCGTAGCCAGTTCTTCGCTGAATGCACTTGCGCTGCCGGTCGCCAGACCGTATCTGAACGCCTGTTCATAATCCTGATATTTCAGATAACCGTAGATGAATCCGGCTACCATCGAATCACCGGCTCCAACAGAATTCACGACCTTTCCTTTCGGAGCTTCGGACTGATAAACGTTTCCATTCTCATCGATCAGTACCGCTCCTTCACCGGCCATTGACACCAGCACATTCACTGCCCCCATTTCCTGCAGTTTTCTGGCATATGGCACGACCTCATCGCGGGTCGTGAGTTTCACGTTGAACAGCTCGCCTATTTCGTGATTGTTCGGTTTGATCAGGAACGGCTTATACTCAAGCACATTCATCAGAAGATCTCTCGTCGCATCCACCACGATCCTTATTCCTCTTCCCTGCAGATGTTTCATGATATCCGAATACATCGTTGAAGGCATACTGGAAGGGATGCTTCCGGCCAGACAGAGGATGTCCTTATCCGTCAGCTCATCAAGCTTTTCATAGAGTTCCCTGATCGCTTCATCATCGATCGCAGGACCCATGCCATTCAGTTCACTTTCTTCTTTAGATCTCAGCTTGATATTGATCCTGGAAAAACCGTGATCGATCGGGATCATTTCGTTTCTGATCCCCTTTTCCACGATCAGCCTCTTGATCTCCTCGCCTGTAAAACCGGCCAGAAAACCCAGAGCTGTCGTATCCATTCCAAAGTTGGATAACACGATGGAAACGTTGATGCCTTTGCCTCCCGGGAAAATGATCTCTTTGGAAACCCGGTTGGTCTCTCCCAATCTGAAGTCTTCACAGCTGGCGATATAATCAAGCGAAGGGTTAAAAGTGATGGTATAAATCATATCTTTCCTCCCTTTTCTGTTCAAAATGATCCTTTTTGAACGTTTTTGCATGATTTTGCTTCTGTATCTCTATATTATCTTCATTTTCAGTCATTGTCAATCACATTGTGACTGTTTATGATTGTTTTTGACTTTTTTTGATTAAATCAATACAATAAAAGAAAGGAATATGGAATATCATGCTGAATGAAGAAAGAAAAAGAAAGATCTTAGATATCATCAACGAAAGAAAAAGCGTGACGATCAATGAACTCATGGAGATCCTTGATGCTTCCCAATCCACGATCCGGAGGGATCTGAACGAACTCGATCGATCCAAACTGATCAAAAAAGTTCACGGCGGTGCCGTATCACTGAAAAACCAGATCCTCACCAAAGATGAAACGGTCCTGCAGCGGCAGGATCTGAACACCGGATCCAAAAAAGAGATCGCCCGGTATGCCGCATCTTTGATCAAAGAAAGCGATGTCGTCTATCTCGATGCCGGAACCACGACTGCCGAAATGCTTCCGTTCCTGCAGGAAGTCAAAGCCGTCTATATCACCAACTGCATTTCTCACGCTGACGTCCTTGCCGCCTATGGTCATCGGGTATATCTGCCAGGGGGCACGCTGAAAACGACGACCGATGCTTTGATAGGAGCTGAGACGACCAAGTATCTGGAAAGGATGAACTTTACGATCGGCTTCTTCGGTTCCAATGGCATCAGCATCAGGGAAGGAATGACGACTCCCGATCCGGAAGAAGGCGAAGTCAAAAGAACAGCTTTCAATCACTGCGCAGAAACATATATCCTTGCCGACCAAAGCAAATTCAATGTCATCTGCACATATACCTTCGCTCCGATCGATAAAGGCTTCATCGTCACCGATTCATCCGCGCCGAAAGCTTACAGGGACCTGCATAACACCATCCTGGTGGATCTGATCGAAAAACCTTTCTGATCACAGAACAGATAAATCAAGCTTTATCCATGCAAGAGAACGCCTGCGCGTTTTCTTTTTTATTCCCTTTTTTGTCGGAACGTGTTGCAAAATCGGTCCTATCGATCTATAATACATATGAACAATTGTTCATATGTTCAATATGGAGGTACATTATGAAAAAGACCTATAAGATCGATGTTGACTGCGCCAACTGCGCCAACAAAATGGAAACAGCGGCTAAAAACACCGCCGGTGTCAAAGACGCTGTCGTCAACTTCATGACACTGAAGATGAAGGTGGAATTCGAAGATGGCGTTGACGAAAACGAAGTCATGAAAGAAGTCCTTGCAAACTGCAAAAAGGTTGAAAGTGACTGCGAGATCTTTCTATGAATAAAAAACAGAAAAAGAATCTTTTCCGGATCATCGCGGCTTTTGCCATGATGATCTTATTTCATTTTATAAAGACTGAAGATCCGTATCTGGAATTCCTCCTGTACATGTTCCCCTACCTGCTGGTAGGATACGATATCCTTTACAAGGCCTTCCTCAGCGTCAAAAACAGAGAACCGTTTGATGAGAACTTCCTGATGGCTGTTGCGACGGTCGGCGCCATCGCTCTCGGCGAATACCATGAAGGTGTCGAAGTCATGCTGTTTTACCAGATCGGTGAATGGTTCCAGTCTTACGCTGTCGGCAGATCGCGTAAAAACATCTCTGCTCTGATGGATATCAGGCCGGACTATGCCAATATCGAAGAAGACGGAGAGATCGCAGAAGTCGATCCGGACGATGTGCAGATCGGCGATGTCATCATCGTCAAAGTCGGCGAAAAGATCCCTATCGATGGCGAGGTCATCGAAGGAGAGACGAGTCTGAACACATCTGCCCTGACCGGTGAATCAAGGCCGAGAGATGTCCGGGTCGGTGATCAGGTCATCAGCGGCTGCATCAATCTGACTTCCGTGATCAGGATCAGAACGACGAAACTGTTCGAGGATTCGACGGTATCCAAAGTACTGGATCTCATCGAGAATGCCACCAGCAACAAATCCCGTTCCGAGGATTTCATATCCAAGTTTGCGCGCTACTATACACCTGCCGTATGCTACAGTGCACTGGCTCTGGCATTCATTCCGCCTTTGTTTATCCGCATCATATCAGGCGGACCACTTGATTTTTCCACCTGGGTATTCAGAGCCTTGACTTTCCTCGTCATCTCCTGCCCGTGCGCGCTGGTCATCTCCATTCCTCTGACTTTCTTTGCGGGGATCGGCGGTGCCAGCAAGGCGGGTGTCCTGATCAAAGGCTCCAATTATCTTGAAGCACTGTCCCAAAGCGGATATGTCGCCTTCGACAAGACCGGAACGGTCACCCTTGGTGTCTTTGAGGTCACGACGATCCACAATTCCGGCATCTCCGAAGAAGAGCTGCTGGAATATGCGGCATATGCCGAAGCCTATTCGAATCACCCGATAGGCAAGTCCATCGTCAAGGAATACGGTAAAAAGATCGACAATGACAGGATCGCTTCGATCAGGGAACTTGCCGGCAAAGGCATCGAAGCCATCATAGACGGCAAAAAGATACTGATCGGCAATGAGAAACTGATGGCAGAGAATCAGATCGGGATCACGAGGTGTGATGAACAGGGTTCGATCGTCCACGTCTCAGTCGATGGATCATACAAAGGCCACATCCACATCGGTGACAAGATCAAACCGACTGCGAAGCAAGCCATCGTCGAACTGAAAAGCAATGGGATCAGAAAGACGATCATGCTGACGGGAGACGAGAGGAAGACTGCGGTGGATATCGCTGCGAAACTGGGCATCGATGAAGTGAAAGCGGAACTGCTGCCCCAGGATAAAGTCAGCGAAGTCGAGAAACTGCTGAAAGAAAAAGAGGAAAAAGAAAAACTGGTCTTTGTCGGAGACGGCATCAACGACGCTCCGGTCCTGGCTCTGGCAGATCTGGGCATCGCCATGGGATCGCTGGGATCCGATGCAGCCATCGAAGCGGCTGACATCGTTCTGATGGATGATGATCCGCTCAAGATCGCCAAAGCGATCAAGATCGCCCGCAAATGCATGGCGATCGTCTATGAGAACATCATCTTTGCCATCGCCGTCAAAGTCCTCACGCTCATATTGAGTGCCTTCGGTCTGGCGCAGATGCGCATGGCTGTCTTTTCGGATGTCGGCGTCATGGTCATCGCCGTCATCAATGCGATCAGGGCCTTGGGGGTGAAAGATCTCTGATGAAAAAAGTAAAAGAGAATACGCTGTACGATGCCGCGGAACTGTTCAAGAATTTCGCCGATTCGACCAGGATCAGGATCCTTTACAGCCTGATCGACAATGAAAGAAGCGTCACGGAGATCGCGGAACTCCTGCAGATGAATCAGTCCGCCATCTCCCATCAGCTGCGCATCCTGAAGAATTCCAAGCTGGTGAAGAACCGCCGCGAAGGAAAGACGATCTACTATTCCCTGGACGACGATCATGTCTACAACATCATCGCCCAAGGGATCGAACATGTTGAAGAATGAACCAAAACAAAGAAAGGGAGACCAGTTCTCCCTTTTTACATATGTTCTTCGATCCAGTTGTACAGATCTACATAGACGACTTCTTTATCCGTCTCATTCAGTATCTCGTGACGGTCATTCGGATAGAGTTTCAGATCGATGTTTCTGACACCCGCATCCTTCAAAGATTGAGCAGCGGCCTTCACCTCGACGCCGAAACTGCCAACCGGATCATCCTCTCCGGAAACAAAGAAAAGCGGAAGATCCTTCGGGACCCTGTCGAGAAGCTTCTTGTCATGAAGCTTTGAGATCCCTTCAAACATGTTGTAGTAGCCATTGAGCGTGAACATGAAGCTGCAGCGAGGTTCGCTGACATACCAGTCGACGAGCTTCTCATCCTTGCTGAGCCAGTCGGACCTGGTCCTTGCCGGTTCAAAACGCTTGTTGTAAGCTCCGAAAGCCATGTTGTTGACAAACTGGGAACGATGACGCCATCCTTTGAACAGAGCGATCATCTTGCATATCATCATGCC
>JAILBD010000064.1 GCA_024681275.1 Erysipelotrichaceae bacterium | reverse complement strand
GAAAACAAGGCCAAAGAAGCCGCAGCCAGAGCGATCCGTTCTCCGCTTCTTGAAGCGAATATCAAAGGCGCCAAATCAGCGATCATCAATATCACCGGCGGACCGAATATCTCATTGCAGGATTCCTCTATCGCCGTTGACTTCATTAAGGAAGCTGCCGGCAATGATATCGATATCATCTATGGTGTCGCGATCAATGAGTCTCTGGGCGAAGCGATCATCGTTACAGTCATCGCGACTGGCTTCGATCTTCCAAACACATCCCATACGGCTCCTGCTCAGACGAATCTGATCTTCGATCGTCCTGCTGCAAACACCGTTCCATTCGAAGACGCAGAAAAGAGACAGGACGAAGTCGTTACAAATAATGAAGATGATGATGTTCCGTCATTCTTCAAAACAAGAATCTAAAAGCGCTATAAATCGCGCTTTTTTCTTAGATCAGCTGATAGTTGATTATAAATTTCCATTCTGCTAAAATATTTCTGTTATGTATAAAGCAGAAGATGTTCCTTTGCCGTGTTTGAACAACACTTCAGAAATGAGGTGTTTTTATGAATAATTCTGATATCCTGATCATCATTTCCATATTGATCCTCTGTTACAGCTTTTTTTCTGCTTCAGAGACCGCCTTCAGTTCTTTGAACAAGATCAAGATCAAGGCACTGGCAAATGCCGGCAATAAAAGAGCAGAAAAGACTTATCAGCTGACAGAAGAGTTTTCCAAACTGCTGACGACGATACTGATCGGAAATACGATCGTCAATGTCGTATCGGCATCGCTTGCGACCGTTTTCTTTACGAATCTTCTTGGTGGAAAGGGCGTGACTGTTTCCTCAGTCGTCATGACCCTGCTGATCATGATCATCGGCGAGATCGTTCCAAAGAACATTGCCAAATATATTCCGGAAAAATTCGCCATGAGTTCTACGCCATTGCTGCGTCTTCTTGTCTGGCTTTTCACTCCGCTTACTTTTCTCTTCAAATATGTTGAAAAGATCTTTGAGAAGATCTTCGGCTCTCAGCCGGATACTTATACGACAGATGAATTCATCACAATGGTTGAAGAGGCAAATGAGGATGGAGATATTGAGGATCATGAAGCTGATCTGATCACGAATGCACTTGAGTTCAATGATCTGGACGTAGGCGAGATCCTCACGCCAAGGATCGATGTCATTGCCGTCGATATCGATGACTATACGATCGAGGATATCGAATTGAAATACAGGGATTCCGGTTTCTCCAGACTTCCTGTCTACAAAGAGACGATCGATAACATCATCGGCGTCCTGATCGAAAAGGATTTCTACTATCATCTTTTCTATGAGAAATCCGTTGATATAAAAGGCGTCCTAAAAGATGTCATCTACACCTCTCCGCAGGTCAAGATCTCTTCTCTGCTGAAACAGTTCCAGACATCCAAATCACATATGGCTATCGTCGTTGATGAATACGGCGGTACAGAAGGCATCATCACGATGGAAGATATCCTGGAAGAACTTGTCGGTGAGATCTATGATGAACACGACGAAGTCATCGAATATTATAAGAAACTGGATGATTACACCTACCTGATCAAGGCAGATGTCGATTATGATGATATGTTTGAACACTTCGGCATTGAGATCGACGAGGAATACGAATTCAACACGACATCCGCTTGGGTCATCGATATGCTCGACAAGATCCCGGTAAAGGGAGACAGTTTCGATTTCAAGAACATGCATATCGAAGTGACGGATGCCGATTCCAAGAAAGTCAATGAGATCAAGATCACGTTTCAAAAAGACGATGAAGCTGTAAAGGACAGATAAACTCATCTGTCCTTTTTAAGTTATAATGATTGTGTGCAGCAGTATTTCACTCAGGAAAAGCTTGATAGAGGAAAGATCATACGTCTGGACGTCGAAGATATCTATCATCTTCGCAAAGTCCTGCGTAAGGATTCCGCTTATTCTTTCAGGATCGCTGATCGTGATGGGGAGATCTATCTCGGCCATCTTTTGAATGACGACAAGTGCCAGATCGATTCGTTTCTGGATGAAAACAATGAACTGGACTGTCAGATCACCTGCATCCTTTCGTTGATCAAGGCTGATAAACTTGAGCTCTGCATACAGAAGCTGACAGAACTAGGCGTCAAAAGGATCGTTCCTTTCAACGCCGTTCGTTCTGTCGTGAGGATCAAAGACGACAAGAAACTTATCAGACTGCGCAAGATCGCAAAAGAAGCAGCTGAACAGTCTCATCGGAACATGATCCCGGAGATCACGGAGGCCTGTTCCCTGAAAGATCTTGATCGTTACATGAGCGAGCATAATTACATCTGTTATGAATCAGAAAAGAGGATATCTGAGATTGAGACCGGTGCTTCATTGACTTATATCATAGGTCCTGAAGGAGGTTTTGATCCCAGAGAATATGAAGAGATCTGTTCAAAAGGATTTGAATCGATCAGTTTAGGAAAGAGAATACTGAGGGCCGAAACAGCAGCTCTGTACATGACAAGCATAATTGCGGGTAAATGCCAATGAAGACTTATGCGATGATGATCCTTGGCTGTAAAGTCAATGATTACGAAGCTACTTATGTTCGTGAAAAACTGGATCAGCATTTCACGGAAACTGATTTTAAAGATAAGGCGGATCTTTATCTGATTTTTACATGCTGCGTTACCAATACAGCTGAGGCAAAGACCCGCAAATTCATACACGATGCCAGAAGGAACAATCCTGAGGCCTATATCGTTGCGATAGGCTGTCTTTCCCAGATCTCTCCGGAAGCGGAAGTCTTTGAAGACGTCGATCTGCTGATCGGCTCGCAAAGAAAAGATGAGATCGTTGACCTGATCCTTGATCATGCCAAAGGCAAACTGGTGGAGAAAGAGATCAGTTCGGATTTTGAACATCTCTATGTCGAATCATATCCGACGCGCAGCCGTTCATTCCTGAAGGTCCAGGATGGCTGCAATCAGTTCTGTTCCTATTGCATCATCCCTTATGCAAGAGGACGGGAAAGAAGCGGGGATCATGTAAAGATCCTTGAAGAAGCAAAGATCCTATCCAGGATCAATAAAGAGATCGTTCTGACCGGTATTCATACCGGGCGTTACAATGACGGTGAATATGATCTCTACATGCTTCTGAATGATATGAAAGACATCGAAGATCTTGAAACGATACGCTTGTCATCGATAGAGATCACCGAGATCTCTGATCGGATCATAGAACTGATGGCTTCTAATGAGAAGTTTGCCAGACATCTTCATATTCCTGTGCAATCCTGCAACGATGAGATCCTTCGATCGATGTCAAGACCATACACGATCGAGGAATTTAAAAACAGGGTCGCTTACATAAGAGAGAGGATACCTGATATATCGATCTCGACCGATTTGATCGTTGGCTTCCCTGGGGAGGAT
>JAILBD010000035.1 GCA_024681275.1 Erysipelotrichaceae bacterium | reverse complement strand
CATTGTCGCAGGCATCGAAGGACCGAAAGAATGGACGCCTTTATCATCCTTGTAGTATAGAGGACTGATGCGCAAGCCTGCAGGACCATCCGCCATGACCAGCGGTTTGATGCCTGTTTTCGAACAGGTCTCTCCGGCTGCTCCGGCGACCGATTTTGCCGCATCGCCGATGACAGAAGCGATCCCGCCTTTTTCTGAGAAAGCACCGATATTCAGATAAGCAAGCTCTTCCTCGCTCAGTTTCCTGACATCATCTCTGATCGGATAGTCATCCTTATATTCTGTTTTTTCACTCACAAGATCCATCGCAAAGACGGACACTTTGTCCGCTTTGTCCAGATCATCATTCAGTTTTCTATCAAATACATGGTCCTTGAATCCATAGTCACCCAGGCAGTTTTTCACCTTTCTCACGACGACATCTTCATCCAGTGTCACCACCGCAACGGCCGCTGTCTTTACGCTGTCTTCACCCAGTCTCAGAATATAATCGCCCTTTTCAAGGACGTATGCCTCTTTTTCTTCATCATAGGAAGCCAGCGTTTTCATGCTGAAAACAAGTTCCAGCTCTTCCTTTTCATTCGCTTTGAGTTCCCTTGTCTTTCTGTAAGCTGCCAGATCCTGATACGGCTTGTTCAGCTTTCCATCCGGGCAGGAGACGTAGAGCTGCATGGTCTGCTTGCCGGCATAAGGACCCTGGTTGGCGACTTCACATCTGACGCTGACCATGTCTTTGCTGACCTTTACACCTAGATACCTGTGGGAGAAACTACTGAAAGAAAGGCCGTAGCCGAAAGGATAAAGCGGCTTCTTTTCCGCAAGATCGAAATAGCGGTATCCGACATAGATGCCCTCCGTATAATCCGAATCATCCGGGTCTCCAAACTCACCGATCGTGCAGTAGTCTTCAGGCCTTGCCCAGGAAGTCGTCAGTTTTCCGGAAGGATTGCCCTTCCCCAGAACGATATCCGCAAGCGCAGTACCGGTATCGACGCCAAGCTGAGACAAAACCAGTATGTTTCCGACCTCTTTCAGATCACTCAGATCGACCGGACCGCCGACATTGAGGACCAGCAGGAACTTTTCACATCTTCGATTCAGCTCCAGAATATCCCGCAGTTCCGAATCGTTCAGACGGAAATCGCCTTTATCAAAAGTCCTGTCATTTCCTTCACCGCAGATCCTGGATACGACATAGATGCCAACGCCGCCTTCCTGGCTGATCTTCAGATCGTGTTCAGGCTCTTTCATGACCGCACCCATGCCTTCCATGATCGCCATGGTGTGCTTCTGTTTCGCTCTCAGTTTGATCTCTTTGATGAAATCGGCTTTCGCCTTGACCAGAACTTCGTCATATCCATCGAGCCAGTCCTTGTTTATGATCGTGAAGCCGGCTTTTTCCAGCCCCTCTTCGATCGTTACAAAGTAACGTGAATTGACTTCGCCCGACCCTGTTCCGCCTTTGATCGTGTGTCGCACACCGCTTCCATAGGCACCGATCCTGCAGGGTCCCTCAAGCGGGAAAGACCCGTCACTCTTCAAAAGGACGGCACATTCCGGCAAATAAGGTCTCAGCCTCTCGATCGCATCTTTTTCGTAGCTGTTCATAACCATATCATTTATCCTTTCCTGATCAAATAAGCAGCTGAAGAATCAAAACTGCCTGTCCTATTCCAATATCTCCGGGATCTTCTCTAACGCCTCATCCACGATCCGCCAGGATCCCGGTCCCGGAAGCTTCACGCACACAGGCATTGACAAACAGAAGCGTCTTCTCATTCCCCTCTCTTTGCCAAAGATCTTCCGATCAGAAAGATCACGGCATACGCTATGATGCTCAGAAGAACCACTGACAAAACGAAAGTCAAAGGGTCAAAAGAAAAACGCATGCTGTTGCCTTGTTCAGGAGTCATCGCATAGATCTTGACCACTTTCAGACCGAAGCCTCTTTCCATGGTGATCTCGCCGCCATAGACTCTGAAAGCCAGCAGCATGCGGCTGTAGTTCTGATAATGAATGTAATTGATGAGCAGGCCTGCCAGCGTGAGGACAAGTCCTGAAAAAAGAGACATGATGATCCTTTTCATATCGTGATCCGCTCCTATCCGATGTCTTCATTATAACAGAAGTACTATAATGAGATTATGAACAAGTATGAGACATATTATCCAAGACCGCTTCTGAAAAGAGATTCTTTCTTCTCCCTCAACGGCAGATGGAAACTGAATCAGAAAGACATCGAGATCCCCTTCCCGCCCGAGTCACAGCTTTCAGGCTACCAGGGAGGTCTTGGCGAACTGAACTATCAGAAAATTTTCTCTTTGCCTGATGATTTTGTCAGACGCGGTGACAAGGTGATCCTTCATTTCGGCGCCGTCGATCAGATCTGTGACGTCTTCCTCAACGATCAGTTCCTGCTGCACCACGAAGGAGGCTACCTCCCTTTCTCCATCGACATCACCGCTTACCTGAAAGACGAGAACGAACTGACCGTGCAGGCAAAAGACGAACTCGATCTCTTCTATCCCTATGGAAAGCAGTCCAAAGATCCCAAAGGGATGTGGTATACGCCGGTATCGGGCATCTGGCAGAGCGTCTGGATCGAAGCCTATGATCAGAAAGGCATCGATGATCTGAAGATCGAATCCTTCAGTGACCACGTCGTCCTGCATATCGATTCTCAAAGCGATTCCTTCACGATCACTTTTGAAGGATCCCGCAAGACATACCACGAAAAAGACATCCGCATCGACATCTCAAAAGCCCATCTCTGGGATATCGAAGATCCTTACCTCTATCGGTTCACGATATCGACGCAGAAGGACGAAGTCTCTTCCTATTTTGCTTTGAGAGATGTACAGGTCAGAAAAGTCAACGGCTATCAGCGCTTCTATCTCAACGGCAGGCCCGTTTTCATCAACGGTCTGCTTGACCAGGGATACTTCAAAAAAGGCATTTTCCTGCCGGAAGGACCTGAAGGCTACGAAGAAGACATCCTCAACATCAAAGCACTCGGTTTCAACTGTCTCAGAAAACACATCAAGATCGAGCCG